>JAPYSZ010000022.1:10791-14305 GCA_029941645.1 Candidatus Poseidoniia archaeon | reverse complement strand
ATACCATCACTATTACAATTATTTACCTTGGTGTTGAATTAGGCCCCACTACTTCCGAAATAGGAACTAAAGTCACTACAATCCAGACTGCTTCAGAATCCTAACGCATTGGAGGAGCGTATTGCAGTCCGCCTTCCCACCATGGTGCATTAGCGGTTCCAGCTCTGTCAATCAGACAGTTGGACATTTGACCGTCTCCATCACAGAATGCTGTGTCGTAAGCTTCGTAATAATTGCCAGTAGTAGCCAGAACGGACTGCATCCAATCGTGCGGTAATGGATTTGTACTAGTACCAAGCCCGAAGTTCATGGTTAGAAGTCTACAGACATAAACGTCATCCCATTCACCTTCACAATCAGCAGCAGCTTCCTCATAATTGCCACTATTTATTCCAAGTTCTTCAGCAGTCAACATGCCATACCATACCCAAGAAACAACTTCATTCCATTCAGTATCGTAGTCACGTGTTGCTGCAGCGAGGGGTTCTTTGGATAGGAGTTCAGGCATGATTGCCATTTCAAAATCTGCAGAACCATCTTGTATCATAAACCATTTCATTGCAACCATAGCCGACATATCACCAGTCCATGCATCACATTCACCATTTTCGAAGTTCTGTCTAGCTACAGAAGCATCATCGGAATTTACTGCGGTATACTCCATGTTATTAACTGCGAAGTAGTCTGCAATATTTCCTTCAGTCGTGGTACCTATTCCAACACATATCTTTGCTCCGTCCAAATCCATTGCGGATGTTGGAGCTGTTGCATATGCATCTGTATTGACCAGAATTCCCTGACCATCATAGAAATTGATTCCTGCGAAGTCAGCGTTCAAATCTGCGTCACGGCTGGTTGTCCAGGTCGTGGTTCTGATTAGAACATCGATTTCTTCGTAAGCCAATAGTTCGAAACGGTTTGAACCACTAGCTAGAATATATTCGACATCCTCATCTGGGTCCAGACCAATCGCGGCTGCAATAGCTCTGCAATATTCGATATCGAGACCAGAGTATGTTCCATCTTCTTCCTGATAACCCATACCATACTGGCTACCCTTAACACCACACATCATGTATCCTCTATCAAGTATGGCATCCAGTGTTGAACCATATCCACCATCCATCAAACCATCCTCATATCCATCAGAAAATCCGTCAGAATACCCCCACATCAAACCATCATCATGTCCATCAGAATACCCATTCATCAAACCATCATCATAGCCATCAGAAAATCCATAATCGTATCCTTCAATATATCCTGCGTCATATCCATCATCATAAAATTCGTTAGGAAGGGGGCTCGCCCAACCAAGATACATATAATCTCCAATGATTTCGTACTTGCCCCACCATGTATACCCAGAGGACTGTTCATACACTAGGTTGGCGTCCCTATCAGTTTCCCATTCAAGATACTCTCCACAAAAACCATGGCCGTTAATAGATTTCCAGACTCCATCAAAATATTCTTCACATTCATCCTCAGTATAGTAATCGTCCCAATAATAGCGGTCGCTTCTAGCACCAAAGCCTTCTTCATACCAAAGGAAATATTCAGGCACTTCATCTTCTATAGCCGGCACCACACTTTCCCCAAGTTCTAGCGAATCATAATTGAATTCAGTACCACACCAATCAGGACTTCCCGGCTGTTCTAACCAGGCAGCCTCAAAACTCTCTTCAGTGAAATCATCAAGTGCATCGGCGCTGATTCCAGCTAACCCATCATCCTCTTGGTAGCTTCCAGTCATACTTATGGCAGTGGCCGAATCCGGACAGTCCCAGTAGTAATCATTCCCAAGACTCCCATCATCGTATCCATCATCATATCCTTCATCGTATTCTGCCTCTAGAGAATCTTCAAACAGACAACTACCGTCATCAACGGTTGCATTCGATTGGAAATTGTCCGCCAAAGAGTATGTACATCCTAGTATATTCTCTCCAGATACCTCGGTCAATTCTTCTAGATCATCAGATCCCATGCACCCCGTTAGGAGAAGCATTACAGCTAGGCCAATTGCTGAAACATGGTTCAAGCTCATGTTTCGGTGTAATATGGGGCATTATAACTCTTTCAGGTCAATGCATTGATAGTATCGATCGCTTTCCTGGTTTCTTTAACATCGTGCACTCTAACTAGGTCCACACCAGCTGTAGCTCCCATCATTGCCGCTGCTAGACTGCCCGTCAAACGATCACTATCTTCAGCTCCCGTCAGGAATCCAATGAATGATTTCCGACTTGCTCCTAGCAATACTCCACCAGCCATATCTTTGAGTTCACTTAAACCACCTAAAATCTCCAAATTGTGCTTCAAATTCTTACCAAAACCAATTCCAGGGTCAACAATCACATTAGAACGCTTAATTCCAGCCATTTCCGCAGCTTTTATTCGTCCTTCAAGCCAATCCTTGATATCTTGCACAGTATCATCATACTGAGGATTCTTTTGCATGTTTTCGGGAGTTCCTTGCATATGCATGATTATTACAGGTATTTGCAGTTCAGCAATTGTAGAAATCATGTCATTATTTCGTAATCCACCAACATCATTTACAACACAAGCTCCGGCTTCAACCGCTTTTCTGGCAACTTCAGCTTTTTGTGTATCAATCGATATTGGAATATCTGAAATCTTTCTTATAAATTCTATCGCAGGAATTACTCTTTCCAATTCTTCTTCAATACTTACCGATTTTGAACCAGGCCTAGTCGATTCTCCCCCGATATCAATGATTTCAGCTCCTTCAGCAATCATTTCTTCTACTCTTTTTTGAGTACTAACTGAATCAAAGTGCCATCCACCATCATAGAAACTATCGGGAGTAACATTCAAAATTCCCATGACATGGCATTTGCCATCCAGTTCTAAATTACCTAAAGAGAGGCTCATTCACGAATTACAAATTGGGATTGACACATCGGACAACCAACTTGGATTGGTCTCTGTGCAGTTGTTATTGAAATCAAACCATTACATGTAGGACAATTCAATTCTAATGGACCTGGTGTAAAATCTTCAAAGATATCTTCAGAATCATTTCCACCAAATATGCCAAGTTTATTACCCACTAAACCTCCAATAATTCCGATAGCAGCAATAGCACCAGCTACCGCTAGTAGCATAGTATTTTCATATCCTTCTTCATCCTTTCCACCATCGCCATAGTTGTCCCCTATACTGACAGTAACAGTAATTTGCCATGTATCTTCTCCAAATCGTTCATCAGTTACGGTCAAAATAGCAGTGTATGTTCCAGGCTCATTGTATATTTTTATGAAAACTCTTTTTTCTTTATCTCCAAGAAGATCAATCTGATTGGCTTGAGAATCAAGTATTCTCCAAGAATATGTAAGTTTAGTGTCATCGCCATCAGGATCAATCGATTCCGCTCCAGAATAGGTGATTTCATCACCAGTCTTGGCGCCCTTGAGAACGTCACTGAAAATGCCAACACCATTAATGAAAATTCCAGCTTGAGCCATTGCGACAGGTGGCTCATTCT
>JAPYSZ010000022.1:0-10691 GCA_029941645.1 Candidatus Poseidoniia archaeon | reverse complement strand
CCAACACCATTAATGAAAATTCCAGCTTGAGCCATTGCGACAGGTGGCTCATTCTCAGGTTTGTAAATTGTGATTGGTAATGAACTAGACCAACTACTTGCTAGAACATCATCAGTGCCACTCTCAGATAATTCACGAGCCATTAATTGTGCACTATACGTTTTCGTTTCAGTTAGTGCCGGCAAAGAATAATTGTATCCATTAGTTGTTATTTGACTGTTTATAACTTCTAACAAGTAAAGTCCAGATGAATCATTCATCAGTCTGAAAACACGCATAATTCCAAAATTATCTCTTAATACTTCTTCACCACTATCTTGTTGTAATTCTCCCCCATTGGCCCCAGTAAAGAACGCGTTACGGTAAAGTCGAACAGTTTGCCCCTCTTTGACCCAATCAGAATAAACATTATCTCCAAAACTGAAACGGTATTCAAGTTCTGCACGATTATCAGGGTCATAAGAGTCACTTACATCAAAAGTAATGAAACTGCCTTCTGGAGCATCAGTTACATTGGCGTTTAGCACAGCTACGGGTTGAGTATTTGCTTTAACTTGTATGGCTATAATTTTCTCATCAGATTCCTTTCTGCGTTCATCCCTTGTCACAACAATGACTTCTTTGTCACCAGGTGTTGAAAAACTTACATCCCATGTGTAGTCCCCCACCCAAGAAGTCCATCCATCATCGAAATAATATCTATAAGTTAAATCAGCATCACCATCAGCTCGATCAAGGTCGCCATCCGTGGTTTCATTATCGTATGAATTACCGGCATCAATACGGGCCGATTCATCGACCCACAGAATTGTCTTGTCAACAGAGGCTGAAATAACAGGTTTATCATTGGGTATTTCTTCAATTTCAATTGTTGTAAAATCTTTATTGTTACCGAATCGGGTTTCCTGTCTAGGCTGATTTGTATCTTCTGCTAATCCATAAATTTCATGGTAACCCGGAGTCGTTTGAATACCGTACCAAGTTACTTCAAAAAATGCAGATTCGCCACTACTGAGAGCTTTGCATCCTTCACGTTGGTCTTCTTCGGTTGTATCACAACTGAATTCAGTTATCTTTTTGCCACCTGCATCAGGATCGCCATCGTAGACCTTTACCCTCCATCTTTGAGTGTCAGCACCGCCATAATTTACGATGCTCATATTAATCACAATATCTTCATCTTCGTCTGGATTTTCAGGTAAGTATGTCATTTCACTTCCTTCAATTGCTAAATCAGGCTTGTTTGTCTGTCCTTCTGTGGTAAATAACCACAAGTAAGCTTCACTTCCAACTGCCATTTCCATAGCACCTTCATTGTCCACATTTCCGATTACAATTCCACCATAGTGTCCTGTGTTTCCAGATAAAGCGCTAGTTTTGGCTTCAAAAGAACTAGGTTCTATACCGTCGTAAATGAACAACTCTCCTCCAGAAGTACCATATATCAGCTCAGGTTCTCCATCACTATCAAAATCGCCAGTGGCAATTCCCCAAACGGAATTACTATCTACAGATTTAGAATATTCTTCAGCGTGAGTGCTACCATCATAAATGACTAATCTGGGTTTATTTTCCCCTTTTTTAGCAGTTCCTACAATAATCTCTTCTTGTCCATCATCATTAACATCTCCAACGGCAATTCCATATGCCTTGAATCTTCCTGGGTCAATCACAGAACCGTCTAAGGAATAACTGCTTCCTGTGCGTTGATACACTCTGACTTCAGCATTTTCTTCAGTGCTTTCTCTGTCATCTCCACTAGTCCCAATCACAAGTTCATTATCACCGTCATCATCAGGATCACCACTTCCAATTCCTCCAACAATCTGGCCAATATTTCCTGATGTCCATTCCTGTGAATAACTAGAACCTCCATATCCCCAAATTTTGACTGCACCATGAAGTTCGGTAGTTCCTGCAGTTGCTGAGATGATTTCTAAGTAGCCTGTACCGATTCCAATTTCAGGATACGTTGATCCATCCAGCTCTGAAATAGTTAGACCAAACGCAGCATCAATATCATCACTTTTGAAGGCCTGAGTAAAGTCATTTCCATTTTTCTCAAATACATAGAAATATCCTTCTCCACCATTTCCATCTTCACCTTTCGGTTCAGCAGGTAATCCCGTAGTAATTGCAATTTCATTATCTCCATTATTATTGAGGTCCCCTATAGCCACACCAATCGGCAGTTTGTCGAGAACAGGACTTACCCATTGTGTTTCATGAGTATTTCCATCAAAAACATAAACTCTTCCAGAACCTGAACCGACAACAATCTCCAAGTTATCATCATCATCTAAGTTACCCATAGCCACTCCATAGCTTTTCCCACCTTCTAAACTGTAGAGTAAATTATCATTTTCACCAGCTTCACTCGTCCATGCCAGTTCATGATTACTTTGTGACGTAATCTCCCAAGCACGTATTACTCCTGCATCTCCGCCATGTACAACCCAAGGATTGTCATGTCCATTCATTGAGACAGTTACTCCACCACCGGCGTTCATAGGGTAGCCACCGCTCCATTCTTGGTAAGTAGTCAAACTTGAACCAACTAATCCCATTATTCTGATGTTACCACTACCATCTGCAACAATTAATTCTTCGTTCTCATCTCCAAATAAATCTTCATTGGCTAAACCATAACCGCTTTTGACGCTAGTATCTTCAATTCTTACATCTCTGTCTCCATCAACAAATACAGTCAATTTATTCTGCTGGGGAACAACTAATTCATCAATACCATTACTGTCTAGATCGGCTGAAATTAAGCTGTAGCAGAGACTGTCAGCACCACTACTACCATCCATATCATATTTCCACTGAAGTTCTTCAGTTTCACCATCAAAGACTGCAATCCAACCTTGTTTACTTCCTACAGCAACTTCGAGGGCTTCATCTTCATCGAACTGCCCAAAAGTCAGTCCCCATGTATTTTCTAAGGTGCTACCACTTGTTTTTGCCCCAACATCAACATACCACTCAGCTTCATCATAGGTAATGTCTCGGCCAACATAAATTTCGGGCTTATCGGTGTCAACAACCCATAAGAATCCACGATCACCGCTCATTGCTAATTCGGTTTTGTTGTCACCGTCAAGATCACCCATGGCTAAACCATATGGCCATCCTTCAGTCCATTGTGTATGTGACCAAGAAACACCCGAAGACCAATTTGCTTCGGCAAGTAGTGAGATTCCGTCAATAATTTTTACTTTACCAGAATCTGAATTCCAATTGTAACCAATAGCAATTTCTAATTGCTCATCGTCATCTATTTGGGCAATTTCCATTCCTTTAACAGGACCGCCCATGTCAACTGTTTGGAATGTTTCATACCAACCATCATTGTTAGCATCCCAGTCTAGAACGTGAACATATCCTTGAGAATTCCCAAAAATTAGTTCGTCTTCTCCATCATTGTCGATATCAGCACTTTTAATCGAATTTAGAGAACCAATTCCAGTCCCCAAACCCGTATGCCATTTTTCGCTTAAGTATCCAGTATCGGTATCAGTTCTTGCGTCATTTGCAGCTTCAACATTTATTCCTGGAGCAATAGCCGACAGAAAAAATATTATAGCCAATGCTACTGCCTTTACCGGATTCATAGTGGCACTGGACAAGGCTAACTATATCAAACTTACGACATATAATGTCTAAGACATTATGGTTTATTCGTTGGACAGTCTTTCTAAAATTGCGGTTTTAATTTCGTTTTGATTCATTCCCGCAGTATCAATACCTAGTTTTTCAGCAGACGAACGAATCTTTTCTTTTTCTGTAACATCATCGCTTCCCAAGGGTGCAGATGTTGCATATCCTCTAAATTCACGATATGCTTTTCCAAGGGATCTTGCACCTTCCATCATTTTCTGAGGACCTAAAAACGCCCATGCTAAAAATAAAATAACAACTAATTCAAGTAGTCCAGGTCCGTTCATTAACTGGTCAAAGCTTGTTCCAAATAAGTCTTAAGCTCATTCTGATTATCAGCATTTATTCCAAAATATTCCATAAATGCTTGAGTTACACTTAATTCAAAACTTCTTCCTTTCCTGTCACGTTGTATCATTCCCAGTTCTACTAATTCTCTAACGTGTTCGTATACTTTGTCACCTAATTTATGTTTTAATTCCTTCTGAAGCATAGGTTGTTCGTGAGCTATTAATGCCAAAGTTCTTAGAAGATAAGAGGGTATTTCTTGCGGAGCCAATCTTCTACCATATTCTACAGCCTCAGTTTTTAGCTGCAAGGCATATTTATGTCCTAATTTTACAATTTCTAGCGCACCTTCTCGAGTTTTGTAAAGTTCAACCAAGGAATCCAGTGCTCCAAGTGCTTTGTTTCTTGAAAGGCCTGTTGCTTCAGCAACTTCGGTTGCGTCTAGGGCTTTTCCACCTGAGAATAATGCAGCTTCAACTGCCATTAATTCGTTCATCCAGCACTCTCCAAATTTTTAACATAAATACTGTGGCTTTCTAAGTCCTTTTGAATAATATCGATTCGCCCTTCACGGGCTAAGAATAATGAACCTACAAAGGTACGAACTACACTTGCCTTTTCAGGCCTATCTAGGAGATCACTAATTGGTATTGGTTTTCCATTTAATTCATTGATTTTTTGCCATACTTTTTCTTTGTATTGGCTTGGATCATCATAATGTAATTTTTCCCCTAATCTTTCTGCAACTTCAGTTAACACCGATTCGCGTGCTTCTCTTAATTGTTTTCTTCTTTCTAATCTGGCTTTACGTTCACTTTCCAAATTGCGTGCATCTTCTAGCGCTCCGACTAATTCCATCAAAGTAACGCGTCTTTCTCCTTGAAAAAGCACACTTTCCTCAATAGGAGGTTCAGAAGAATCTTCCAATTGTTCAGCATAAGTTGGTTCCCATCCAAAGTCAAAGTCAATCCATTCAGGTTGCGGTTCAGGTATAGGTTCCGTAGCTTCAATAGCGCCTGTCGCTCTAAGTTTTAGAACGTCCCAAGCCCAGCCTAATACAGAGCCAGCTAAAGGTAAATCTAAATCATCACTTTTTACAGCATATCTTTGATATTCATGAATCATATGTTTAAGATCTAAAGACCATGGATCCAAACCATGTTCTTTCACCAGCATGAAAAGAAGTGTTACGCTTCGAGTGAATGGATCTTCTATTGTAGAAACTTCAGCGGTAGTGCTTGCTCCTGAAGCAAGTTCGATATATTGGTCGATTTTTTCTGAATCAATCCCAATCATTGCCTTATGGAAAAGTAAGTGATTAACGACCTGACTCAAGCCCCTACCTCCGCTTCAACAGGTAACGATGACAAGAAAGTATCAACATCTATAATTTGATGTAGACGTGATACACCATCATCACCCATGAATACACCAATGACGTTATCAGATTCTCTTAGAGCGGCGTGATGCAGACTAACAACTAGGAATTGGGCAAAGTTTGATTGCAATGCAATCGCCCTTCCAATATGTTCGGTATTTACACCGTCTAAATTCTGGTCAGGTTCATCTAATAGATAGAATGGGCTTGGATCATATCCTTGAATAGCAAATATGAAAGCCATTGAAACTAATGATTTTTCTCCTCCCGACAGTGCTTCTACAGGGTACAATTTCTTACGTGGCATCCGAGCCTTAATTGTAACACCACCCTCGAACGGAGATTTTTCATTTTCTAATACAAGCCATGCTTCTCCACCACCAGTTATTTCCTTGAAAGATGTTTTGAAACTTTCACTGATGCTGTTGTAGACTCCCATGAATTTCGACTCTTTTTTATCAGATATCTTCTTTTCAAGATTGTCTAGACGTCGAACTTCTTCTTTCAACTGTTTTCTATGCTTTTTAATTTCATCAAATCTTTCAGCTTCCAGTCTATAATGCTCTAAAGACAACATATTCACATTTCCAAGTCTATTTCGGTTCCTATCTAATATTTCTTTACTGGATTCTAATTTTTCTCGACTTGGTACAGTTTGAGGTTTCTTTGTCTCTTCAGGAATACGACTTTGGGCCTCAACTAATTTTGGTTCTCTGATTGCCATTTCAACTTTCAGATCATTCATTGCATGTTTGCGACTTCTACGTAATTCCTGTTTAGAAGCTAATTCAGTCCTTAAATCAGTTAATAAATCACGTAATTTGTCGCGTTGGTCTCTTAAACCTTTTAATTCTTTGAATTTTACATCTTCTTCTTTTCTTAGAGACTTTAATTTCTTTTCTAAAGTTTTCGCATTACTTGATTCTGTTTTGCGAGTTTCTTGTAGTTCCTTTTGTTCATTTTGATTAAGTTCTAACTCCCCTTTGAGACGGCCAACTTCAGTTTTCGTTGCATCTAATTTGGCAGTCAATGAAGCTAAACTGGCTTGTTCTGTGGAAAATTCTTCACGAATTTCATCTAAGCTAATCTGTAATTCACTAATAACTTTGGAGGTTTTCCCACCTGCTACGGCTTGTAAATCTTGAGTAGATTTTCCAATGTGCTTTGCCACTTTTTCAATATCTTTTTCTAAAGTCTCTAACAAGCCTATTCTCTCTAGAATTTCACCTTGTAAGGCCTCCATAACACCTTCACGGATTTTCACAGCATCATCAGCTTCATCAAGTCGTTTTTTGACTTCTCCAGCTCTTCCATCATAATCCGTAACTCTAGTTTGGAATGCAGCTCTTTCGCCTTCTAATTCTTGTCTAACTGTGGCCAATTGACCAGCTTCTTCTAGTAATTCTCCAAGTTGTGAAGACAATTGTAATTTTTCAGTTTCCAGCTTTCTGATATTGTCAGTTAATTCATCTATATTATCTCTTTCAGAAGTACCAAAATGAATTCCAATTCTTGGGGCTGATCCTCCTACTAAGGCCCCTCCGCTTTCCAATAATTCACCTTCAAGTGTAACCATTCGGCTTGTGCCCAGGTGTTCTCTAGCTTTTCCTAAAGTTTCCATTATGACAGTATCTCCGAAAACATTACCGAAAACATCTTTGTAGCGGGAATCAAATTTAACTAAATCTTGTGCAAAACCCATTGCACCTTCTTTTTTTGATACCAAGAGCGCATGTGCACTCGGTTTGTATGAATGAACTTTGTTAAGGGGCAAGAAACGCACTCGTCCAACATTGTTTCGTTTTAAGAAGTCAATAGCAGTAGCTGCAGCGTCATCATCTTCAGTTACAATGGATTGTAACCTAGCTCCAGCAGCAACTTCTAAGGCTGTTGCATACTTTTCATCAACCCTTCCTAATTCAGCAATAGTGCCAATTATGCCTTTCAATTTTCTTTCGTCTCGGCATTGTAAAAGTGCTTTGACGCCTTTTGTATATCCACCAAATTCTTCTCTAGCTCTTTGTGCAGCCTCTTGCGAAGCTAATTGCATAGAATCATTTCTGAGTTTAGTCTCTAGTTCTGATAATCTCTTTTGATGTGATTCTATGGTCCTAAGAACATTATTATGTTTGGTTTTTATGTTATCTAAATTTTTCGAAGCTGATTCATTTCCAACTTCCAAATCCTTAAGTTGGAAATCAGCCTCTTTGGCATCAGTTTTTACAGATTCTAACCATTGTTTTGATCGCACAATCTGTTCTTCAGCACTTGTTAATTGAATTTCGAGTTGTTCCTTCTCACCTTCAAGCCTATGTTTCTGCATCTCTAGCTCTCCTGCATCTTTCCTTAGGCTTTCCAATTCATCTCTTTGTGTTGTAACAGCTTCAGAATTATTCGCAGCAGCACCCTCTAGTTCACTCAACCTAGTTACTTTTGCTGAAACTTGACTTTCAAGTTTTTTGACTTTTTTGGTTGCTTTATCTAAATCATGTGTCAATTTCTTTAAATCTTTTGATGATTCGTTGTAATCTTCATTCAAGATTTTACGGCCACTTTCTAATAATTCTAATTCTTCACGGGCCTTTTCTGCATTTCTTTCAGCTAATGCATGAGCCACTCTAGTTTTGTCCAGTTCTTCTTGTAATTCACGGGCTTTGTCTCCACCAGATACAGTAATGGTATTCTCAACATCCTCGAACTCTTTTTGATTTTCTTTAATTTCGTTGCTTCTTTTTTCTTGTTCTTTTTCTAGTTTAATCAATTCACCGGTATATTTCTCAACAACATCTCTTCGCGATTCTATTTCAGCTTCTAAATCAAAGACGGTACGAAATCGAAGTAGTAATTCATTTTCCTTTATTTCATCTATAATCGTTTCTAATTTTTCAGCATCTTCTTTTTCTCTTTCCAATTGGTTTAGAGTTCGCTTTGCTTCTTTGGCCCGTTCATTTAGGAGAGTTAGGTCAGCCTCTACTGAATTACGGGCACTTCGAGTACTTCTTAGTCTATTATCGTATGCAGTTATTCCTGCAACATCCTCAATTTTGTGGCGTCTTTCAGTTCCAGACATCAAAGAAGTCTGAATTACATCTCCTTGTTGAATTATGTTATATCCAGTAGCATAAAGCCCAGCTCTTGAGAAAAGAGCTTCAAATTCACCAGCAGACGATTTTATTCCATCCAATAGATAATGTGTAGCAGTGTCATTACCTCTTAATTTTATTCCTTTGGTAAAAGTCACTTGGTCCTTTTCAATAGCTAAGAATCGATCACGATTGTCAAACACCATTGAGACTTTACAGGATTTTGGCCCAGTTTTTTTCTTACTTCCTTCCTGAAAACCATAAATTAATTGTTTGCGGTTTCTTGCTCTAAGCAATTTATTGGATCTAGATCCAAGAACAAAAAGTATAGCGTCAGTTATGTTTGATTTGCCTGAACCATTTGGTCCAGTAATACATGTGAACCCAGGTCCGAGAGGGACGGTAACGTGGCCTTTGAAAGATTTAAAATTCTCGAACTCAAGTTCGAGAAGCCTCAATCAGAAGGCCTCCAATTGAGATTGACGTGGTGAAAGTCGCATAGAATCTTTTCCCCCTTCGACACTAGGCCTATGCTGTTTTTTGTAAGCCTTCCAAAATATTTCAATAAGCTTGGTTCGGTCTCCACGGTCTCCCGCTACTAAGCCTGATAGATAAATGGAACGGTCTTCTTTTTGCCATCTTGTGGTTGATAAACCAGATCTTACCAGCATACCATCTAGGATTAATCTGCCAACTAAACCATTACCCGATTCGAATGGCCTTACTTGCTGAAATCTATGGTGGAATAGTATGGTTCTTTCAAAGGAATGTAACGGTGAAGGGTCATGCCACCATTGTAGCAATCCTTCTAGTTCATCTTCTATTAGGATAGGAGGCGGAGGCATGAATGCAGATCCCGGAAGACTTCCCGAGTCTTGTCTAAGAATTCCTCCTTTCCCCGTTCCTTCAAATAAATCTTGATGCAATCTTAGTATGCTTTTTTTGTCTAATCTTGCAATCCGATCTGGGATTTCATCATGTAATCTTCTTAATGCTAAAGCTTCAAGAACCTTTGAAAGAGGAACGCCAGTTGGCGCTCTATCTTGTTCAAATATCGCTTCAACACTATCTATAGATAATGGTGTAGACGAAAGAGACATATTTCCATTAATATTTAGAACACTATTTTTCATATTTGCTTGTGTACGTTCTTCTGGGCTTTCAAGACGATGTAAAGCTCTGTTTAGGAATCTCATTCGCTCTAGACCCAATAAAGCCGATTTTTCAAGATAAGGAGTTCTGTAAGTTTCAGATGACATAATTGCCATTCGTTCAATTGCAGCTAGTTCTAGGTCTATGGTATGTTTTTGCTTAAGTTGCTCTAATTCAGATTCGTTAGGTTCGTTTGAACCTAGGTACTGTTGTACCTTTTCAACGCGTCCGTCATACTTGAAAGATTTCACGAGATAGTAGTAGTGTTGTCCTCGTGTGGTCTTTCTTGTTAGATACACCATAGGTATACCTCGTATTGGTTCCACCTTTTAAAGTTTTTCTACAGAAGTGTCCCTTATGAAAAAGTAGTATATTCTACGAAAATAGCGATATTTCCAAAAGGTGGGACACTAATTTAAGCAACGTAATTTTTTAATATTTTATAGACAATGCTGCTGTTAATACATGACTGTGGTTTTGTTTGTCTGTACTGGAAATGCAGCACGTTCTCAAATGGCTGAAGGATTGCTCAAAACGCTAAAACCAGAGTTTACAGTTCTAAGTGCCGGTACTAAACCCGAAAAAGTTAGTAGAAGGGCGATAAAAGCGATGGACGAGGTAGGTTTGGATATCACTACTCATACTTCAAAACATTTGGATATGGTGGATTGGAAAAACGCCAATTTTGGAATAACGCTTTGCAATTCCGCAGATGAAACATGTGTTTTGATGGAATGGCCGGAAAAATGTAATAAATTACATTGGCCAATTAAGGATCCTGAATCGGAAGATGATTTTAGAAATGCAAGAGATGAAATCAAAGCACGTATTGAGGATTTCTTAACAAATATTTAGATTGGTTTCTAAAACTCAAATATCTCTCAGAAAAGGTATAAGGGATAGATGGCCGTATCAAACTTCGGCAAAAACCGTATTGCTTCCAAGTTACAATTTCTCAGTCATCGTCGATAAAATAGTAATAAAATACCCTTTTTAGTGGTAATAATACATCAACTAACGAAACGCTTAGTGTTATATATGGTCTCAAAAAATGACAGGATTATGAAGCAAATACACGCACTAATAGTAATGCTCATGATGGCTAGCGTCGCCTTTACTGGCTGCGTTAG
>JAPYSZ010000021.1 GCA_029941645.1 Candidatus Poseidoniia archaeon | reverse complement strand
GGTTGAAGAATTTTCGGGTTAATGCAGGCTTATTTCACCTAAGCGAATTCCTAAAAAGAGCAGATTATTGTTATGTTATGCGGCCTTTCCATCTAGCCTTCCCAGTTACCAATTTGGCAGATACACGTGAATTCTACACTAAAGTTTTAGGATGTAACGAAGGGCGCAGTTCTGATAGATGGATTGATTTTGATTTGTATGGTCATCAAGTGGTTGCTCATTTAGTTGATACAATCGATAATGTTGAAACTAATCCGGTTGATGGAGATAAGGTTCCAGCTAGTCATTTTGGCGTGATTCTTGAAATGAAAGATTGGGAGGATTTAGCTGAGCGTTTGACAGAATCAGAAATAAAATTCATTATAGAACCCCATATTCGATTTAAAGGAGAAGCAGGCGAGCAAGCTACGATGTTTTTTTTGGATCCTTGCGGAAATGCACTTGAATTTAAATCTTTTAATAGAGACGAAATGATATTTGCTAAATAATGACTCCACAAACATTGATTTTTGTATTCGCAGGAATAATGTTCATTGCAGTTGTAGCATTTGGTTACATTCCATTGAGTTTAGAGTTGTCATCAGATAGTTTAAAACAACTTACTGCGATAGGTGCCGGAGTTCTGATTGGTTCAGCGTTTCTTGTAATAATTCCTGAAGGTTTAGAAACCATTGAATTTCAACACGAAGAAAGTAAAGTAGAAACCTCAACTATTGGTTTGGCAATTCTATGTGGCTTTGTATTGATGCTTTTGCTGGAAATATTTGGACTCCCTCACGCAGTTCATCATGATGAAGATAAGGATCTTTTGGGACTTTCAGCCACAATTGGCCTAGTGGCTCACGCTGCAGCAGATGGCCTTGCAGTGGGTGCTTCAATCTCCAGCAGCACTGAAACCGGTTTGATTGTGTTCGTTGCCATCATGCTTCACAAAGGTCCTGCGGCTTTTGGTCTTACTTCTTTCTTAAAGCATATCGAGATAGATGATACAAAATCAAGAAGGTACCTAATTTTATTTGCATTATCTTCTCCAATTGTAGCTATTTTAACCTTCTTTGCATTGAAAGATACTTCCTTTGCTACCGACGAGAATATAGGATTTGCTCTGCTATTTTCAGCAGGGACTTTTATCTATGTTGCAACAGTTGATGTTTTACCTGAAGTTCATAGTCATGAACACGAACATGAGTCTCCAGTTTGGTTGGTAATATTAGGTATGATTCTAGTATTTTTGACAACAATTGTTACTTCCAGTTATTGAATACATCCACCCGCTTGCTTTATATCTCCTATTCTGTGCTTAGATAATATGGAAGGATACTGCGTAAAGTGCAAACATAAGAGAGAGATAGATAACGGAGAAGAAGTCACAATGAAGAACGGTCGTAAAGCAATGAAAGGTAAATGCGGCACCTGTGGCACCGGTATGTATCGTATACTCGGTAAAGCATAATCAAGTAGCAAAAGCATTTTTTTGTCTACTGAATAGTTGCTACACTCACAATTTTTAGGATAAACTTCCTAAAATTACTAGGATTAAGCCTAGTATGAGAACAATTAGCGAAGTCATTATCAAATAGTTCAGTCTATAATTTTCTTGATTTTCAATCGTTGCTTCTTCTATAAGTTCTACATTTCTTTTATTTGCTTTCCATAAAGCATCAAAAATATCACCAATAATTGGTATTGATCCTATTACAAATTCAATAGCTATGTTTGTAGCCATTTTTTTTACAATTTTAGACGAAACACCCATTTTGATTCCGGAATACATGATATACGTTGAAAATATTACGCCAATAAAATCTCCTAAAATAGGAATTATCCCAACAATAGCATCAATTCCAATTTTTTGATTTGTTCCAGGAATTTTTATTGAATCATCTAATCTTTCGCTCAGAAGTTTCAATCTCAATAGTTTTTCTTCATTTAGTTCAATAATTTCTTCATTCATTTTCTTCACCTCTTTGCTTATTTAAGAATTTTTGTATTTTGCTTCTAAGGGCAATTTCTTCACCCGTTTTTATTTTTATAGTCATCGTCGATTCTAGCCAGTTCTTCATTTTCGTGTCAATTATGCTATAATAGATGTTTCTTCCAAGCCTTTTTTGTTTAATTATCTTAGCATTTACTAGAGTAGATAAATGTCTAGATACGGTAGTTTGATCTTTGTTTGAGATTCGTGTTAAATCACTAACATTGTGTTCTTTAATCATTAAAGTTTCAATAATTTTCAGTCTAGTTTCACTCCCCAAAGCCTTGAAAATTTGACTGTTCATTAAATATATGTATAAATGCACATATATTAATATATTCTAACAAAAAATCGCTTAATTCAAACCTGCAGCTACAATAAATGCCAACATCGCAATCCCCATTCCTTGCTTAATATTCTTTTGACCCATGAAGTAATCTTCTTGATTTGCGTTGTAAATCCCAAAAAGCATTGTTCCATTAGCTAGTGTTATGCCACCAACATACGCATTCCATGCCATGTTCTCAAATTGACCAATGGCAGTATAACTGAGTCCAATGGCCACCAATAATATCAGGGTAGCTAAGTTTAGCGACACACCAATCCCAATTCTGGCCGGTAGTGTAAATCGGTCCTTATCGCCCTCTAAATCTTGTATATCTTTTACAATTTCACGCGTTATTGTAGCTAGTATAGCTAGACCAAACATCCAAATGGTAGGTCCAGGATCATTTACAGCCATTCCAGCATATAAAAATACAGCTCCAGACATAAGTCCAACTGCAATATTCCCTGCAATACCTGCAGCTTTTAATCCATTTTCATAGGCAATTAGAGTTATCACGCCTAGTAATGCAATTACAAAAGGCATTTTGTTATCAAGAGTAAAGATAAGTATTACTAGTCCCAATCCTAGTAAAATTTGTGCAAAAGTCAATGCATTTTCAGCAGATATTTTGCCGCTAGGTATTGGTCTTTCAGGATGATTTTTTTTGTCGGATTCACGATCATTATAATCATTTAATGCATTACCTCCACCAACCAGCATCATAGCAGATACACAACAAATAGCAATCTCAGTCTGAAAATCAAGTATATCTTCTGGTCCTTTAGCGATGAAAGCACCCGCAATAACTGCTATCGAAGTTAAAATTGCGTTTCCTGGCCTAGTCAAGGCAATATAGCGGTTCATCCAACACGACTTCCTAGTTCACAACTAGGGTCCGGTTTCAAAAGACGCACGGTCCCATTTTTTTCAACACCGCCTAAAACTAAAATCTCTGACATTATAGACCCAATTTGTTTCGCAGGAAAATTGAAAACAGCTACCACTTCACGATTTTGCAATTCTTCATGTTTGTAGTTTGTAACTTGAGCTGAGGTTTTTCGGATGCCTAGTGGTCCAAAATCAACAGTGAGAATGTATGCTGGTTTTCTCGCTTCTGGGAAGTCCTTAACATCTATGATTTTACCGACCCTCATATCTACTTTTGTAAAATCATTCCATTCGATTGTCTGGTTCACAAACCCTTATTGAACTGCCAATACAAAGTCTTTTATCTAAAAAAGTAGCTTTCAAGTGTGGAAGAAAGAGAATTTATTCCTTATTCAAGTTACAAATCTTATCTGATAGAGGAAATGCAGGAAAAAAAGCCGTTGGGCGTATACGAAAACTTGTTAAAAACCAAGGCTAATGGTGAAAAGTGAGAATTCTACTGACCGGGATTGGATGCCCTGGCGGTCACGCCTTGATAACCAACCTCAAATTGCAGGATCCAGAGATGTTCATTCTGGGAACAAACGCCCATGAACAGGCAGTCGGAATCCAAATGTGTGATGCCTTTGAAGAGACGCCATGGGCCTACGAAAAGAACTATGTCGGCGCAATCATCGAACTCGTAAAAAAATACGAAATCGATATTGTATTTCCACAGACGTCTTGGGAAATGTTTGCACTTTCCAAGACTGGTGACGAAATAAGAAAACACTGCCGCTTGCTGGCCTCGGACCATGAATTGGTAAATGTCTGTGAGAACAAATATCTGATGTATGAACATCTGAAAGGGAAAATGGATGTTCCTGAGTATTATCTGGTCCACTCGATAGATGAGCTTGAAGAAGCTGCTGCAAAACTGGGATATCCGGAGAACGACGTTGTATTCAAGCCACCAATTGGAAAAGGAAATCGAGGAGTTAGAGTCATGACTGAGAAGACAGATCGCTTTGACCTGCTATTCAATGACCGGCCATTTGCCAAATACATATCTATTGATGAATTGCGCAAGACGATTGAAGGAAAAGAATTGCCTGAACTGATGGTCATGGAATATCTGGACGGGCGAGAATACAAGGTAAATCCAGTCTTGGTAAAGGGAAAGATGTTAATCTGCTCGGTCAAGGACAGACTAAGCGTCTCTAAGAAAACTTATTTCGCTTCAGGAGTGGCGATGGAATGTGAGGTAATATCGCATGATGAATCGGTAGAATATGGAAAAGAAGTGATGAAGCATATTCCGATGGATTACTGTGTCGACATCCAACTGCGGGGCGGAGTGCTGATGGAAATAAATCCAAGGATATCCACTTTCATCTATGACGATAATTACTGCCCGCCTTATCTTGCACTAAAGCTGGCGATGGGAGAGATGACTGAGACTGAAGTCGAGGGATATCAAAAGAATGTACCTATTGGAAAGAAAATGTTTAGATATTATGGGCAAGTGGATTATTAGAAAATGTCTGTGAAAAACCTAGTGGAAACGTTGGAAAGTTTAGAAAAGTTCACTACGGAAAGTGTCCATGGGGTCGTATCAGAATGTGACATTAGGGCTGAGGACATTGAAAGATGGGTAGACTATGATTATCCGGTCTCTGATTCATATGGCCGGAAAATGGTCCATAACGGCAGTTTCTTTGAGATTATGATAATGTCATGGAGGCCAGGCGATTATAGCGGCATACATGACCATGGGAAAGCCGAGTTCGGTGCAGTGAAAACATTTGGTGCTGCGGAACATGCAATATTCAAACTAAAAAAACAAAAATTGATTACTATTTCCCGTGAAATAGTCAAATCAGGAACTACTTTGAAAGTGATTCCGTCATTAATTCATCAAATGGGCAACCCTGGGGAAAGCAACTTCTTCACTTTGCACGTATATGGGAACGTGAATCTCGAAGGCGGGATAACAAATGAAGCACGAATCTTTGATTACAGCCGGAACGAGTTATTGTTTGTTAATGGTGGGGTTTTCTATCTACTGTCGGAAGATAAAATCGTGCGGCGAGAAGAACTCCCAGAAGCGGATTACGCGACTTGGTCACGTGATCTAATCGAGGCTGCAAAACGTGCAAAGGCCATGGGCAACGAACCCGAATACAGACGGCTGATGAATGAGATATCCTCAGGTTAGGGGAAACATTAATTCTTTTAGTAGTAGGGTATGGTGAGTTGAAGTATGAAAATATTGGCTGTCGATGATGACCATGCTGTAAGAGTTTCATTGAATGTGATGTTCAGGAAGTGGACTGATGTGGTACTGGAAGTGGCAGAAGAGGCTCAGAGTGCCATGGAAATGCTATCCAAGGAGGAATACTTGATGATGTTCTGTGACGTGGATATGCCAGGTATGAATGGGCTAGAACTTTTAGGAATTGTTCGCGAAGAGTACCCGGCTATGCCAGTCGTTATGTTGACAGGTAATCAGGATATTACGACTCCTATCAAGGCTTTCCGGAGTGGGGCTATGGACTATCTGCAAAAACCAATGCGGACTGCGGTTGTTAGGGAGACCATCGATAGAGCATTTGAAATCGTTGAGAAAGAGGAAAAGGAAAGAACGGGCATAAGTGATGTAAAAGGGTTCAAAAAAATGGTCGCGAATTTTTCTCCAGAGAAAATGGGGCTTGCCGAATCTGGAGCAAAGACGGCCGAATTCTCAAGACTTGTCAATATGCTGCAAGATAAACTGATTCACCCCAGCAAACTTGGGAAGATACACAACATATTTTTATTGACAAAATCTGGCATTGTAATTTCAAACTTGACCACAAAAAATGTTGACGGCGGTGATGTGGATATAATGGGGGGAATGTTCTCTGCAGTAAAAGATTTTATGGAAGATGCCGTGAGTGCGTCAAATGATTCCTCATTGAATGATATTCAGTTCGGTGACTTTCACATCAAATTTGGTGCAGGAGCCTATACAGATATGGCAGTGGTCTATGTTGGCTCTTTTGGGCAAGATGCGGAAGACGCTGTGACTGATGCCCTAATCGCATTTGAACTGGAGAATATGAATGTATTAGAAGATTGGAATGGCGATAAGAGTCTACTGAAAAATGCGGACCGAAGTTTGGAAGATTTATTTGCTGAAATAGACAAGAGTAAGGATGCCTGAAAACGAAGCAATTATCAGAAAACTTGAAAAAGAGATTGAGAATATTTCTCGTTTCCCTGATGAAAACCCACATTCTGTCATAAGAGTGTCCTTTGGAGGTGAGCTATTATTCGCGAACAGCTCAGCAAGGAATACCCTCATCAAGGATTTTGATTATAAGAGTAGTTTGCTCGAGGGCAAGAATAGCGGCCGATTTGGGAGAATCTTTGAATCCGTAAAAAAGGCCATAGATAGCGATGAAACCTATCGTTCGGAAACCCACATTATAGGTGGAAGAATTTACGCGTGTGCGTTCGTTCCTATCAAGGACCATGAATATGTGAACGTTTATGGCACCGATATTACTGATAGTCAAAAAGAGATTGAGGGACTAGCAAGGTTCCCCGAAGAAAATCCGCATTCGGTAATTAGAATATCGGGAGGTGGTGAGGTTATCTTTGCCAACACTCCGGCCAAGAGACAGATTCTGAAAAAACTAGGCGTAGGAGTTGGTCAGAAAGTACCTGACGAGATTTTTTCAACGGTCAAAGAAACACTTGGAAGTGGAGACTATCTAGATGTCGATCATACCTTGGGAGGTCAGATTTATGCTTGTACATTCGTCCCTGTAGTCGAACATTCGTATGTCAACATATATGGTGTGGACATAACTGAAAAAATCAATGCTCAGGACGAGGTCGAACAGACTAATCAGGAACTTATTCAAGCTGAGAAAATGTCAAGCCTGGGTGTCGTGATATCGGGTATTGCCCACGAGATAAGAAATCCTTTACAGGTAATCATGGCTTTGTCTGAATCGATCGTTGATGATGATGATCTACCTCGTATACAGGATGATGCTCAGGAAATAATCGATGCTTCCAATCGTATCTCGGAAATCGTCGGTGACCTTTCTACGCATGCCAGGGATGCGCGAACTCTGGGTCGATCATCAATAAATTTGAATGACGTCGTAGATAAGGCAATGGAGATTTCCAAACACACGCGGAACTTGAAATCAGTGAAGATCATCAAGGACTATGCTAAAAGCCCGATTGTGCTAGGGAGTACTTCGGAACTTACGCAAATCATAACCAATTTCGTAAACAACGGTGTTGATGCTATGGATGCTAAAGGTGAGCTCCGGCTGTCTACTTCCTCCACAAAAAAGAACCATACCATTTCTGTGACCGACAATGGGAGCGGAATGGACGAAGCCACACAAAAAAAGATATTCGATCCGTTCTTTACAACCAAAGACCCGGGGAAAGGGACTGGCCTAGGATTACATGTCGTAAGAAAGATCGTGGAAAAACATGATGCCAAACTAGATCTGAAATCCAAACTGGGAAAAGGAACGACGTTTACGGTTATATTTCCTCACAAAAAAGAAGCCTGAATTCTATCATTCCTCAAAATGGTAGCCCGCTTGTGGCGACGATTGAGCCGCCAGACGTTCCATATCTCTTTTAGCGCATCCCTGTATCGGGCCTTGTGTGCTCCATGGGTTCGGTTGTGGGCCCCTATACTGTACGCCTGGGACCATTGGTTACACAAGGTTGACCATGCATGAAGCAAACCCAAACGGCTGTCCCATATATGAGTCATTTCTCCAAAAAGGGCATTGAGTTCGAGAATCTGGATTTTCTTTCCTGCCTTCAGGTGCTCAATAGAAGGTGCACGGACGTCGAACCTCCCAAAGTAGAAACCGTTGTGCGATTGTGAAATGCTGGAGAATCGAGAATCCAATTCAGAGGTGTGGATCTCGCCACCGTCAAGGAAGAGGGCTCCCAGTGAATGAGTTCCAATCTCTCCGATAAGGACATCCTCTCCGTCCTTCGGGATATAATCAAGACGGTCCGAGAGGTAGGTCAGATGTTTCTTGGCCATACAGACCGAGCGAGGGTGGGTTAGCACCAGTTCTTCCAATGTTCTCTCTCCGTCGCCAGTTATCTTGGGCAAGCGTTTCTCAGTGATAGAGACAACGCGGCCTTTCTTTTCCTTGGGGTGTCTGATCCAGAAGATTCCGTATTCTACTCCTGGGACATAGGCTTGAATTATTGCGTCATAATCAATCATTTCGATGTCGGATTTGAGTTGGTCGCTATCCTTGACTATCCATACGCCGGCGCCTCGGCCCCCCAGATTAGGTTTCAGAACTACGGGGAAGTTATGTTTCTTGACAAAATCCATGGCTTTTCCAGTCCGCTTTCCTAAATCTTCCTTGTATTTCAATAATTCGAACGGTGCAACATATTCTGAAGAGAATCCCGAGAGCTTGTCGGATTTGGTATTTAATAGAAACTTGCCATACGCCGATATACCTGGATTTACCGAAGTTGCCTTGAGTGGCCCCAGATATCTAAATGACAGTAAACTGACCCAGAGAATGATTGGCAGGTAGAATAACCACGGGGGCCAGAATTCCCAGATTAACCATCGTTTAAACCATCCAACTGTTAATCTCCATCTACGCCAGAGCATGGCGGATAGAGTATCACCTTCTCCAAAAGGGTTGGTCTTTCTTCTTGAAGCTCTGCATTTCGGCGATTATGTCTTCCTCAATCGGACTGAGTTTTACTCCAGCATCCCGAATCTTCAGGATAGCGTGCTCATCCATCTCGATATAGAGTACGTCTTCTTCTGAAAATGCAACCATACCAAATATAGAGAAGAAGAATACATGGCGTTTTTCTAATCTAAGTATACATTCAAAATAGGTCTTTCATCCATGTGGAAAAAACTGTAAGTGGCCCACCAAGTTATCATATCTAGTGAGTTAACAAGGTTATTCTTTCCGGTTGCATTATTGCCATAATCTCTACTTTGAGTATCCATCCAATCTTCCATTTCTTCTAATGTATCACACGTTTGATGATAACACCAATAACCATCTACTAAGCCACCATAACCTAGAGTAATGGTACCTAAATTATCCTGAAAAGAAGCATGATCACTTCGGGCGGTTGTATCTTCATATATGATTATTTCAGGACGATCTTCTTCTAGCCACACATCATATTTCCAAGTACTTTCACTATTATTATCAGATCCTACTAGAATATCTTGTTGCATTGAAACATTAATTGCATCAGCTCCAATCC
Source organism: Candidatus Poseidoniia archaeon (assembly GCA_029941645.1). Classification (GTDB taxonomy): domain Archaea; phylum Thermoplasmatota; class Poseidoniia; order MGIII; family CG-Epi1; genus CG-Epi1. Next base: position 5,404 of record JAPYSZ010000021.1, on the reverse strand, counting down.
ATTGACTAAGGTATACCATATCTGGCTGATCTATCTTATTGTAGTTCAGAGAAGGCCCAATGTAGATTCTCATAGGCCAAACTTCACTGTCTTTTGGATATCCCCCCTCATCAGGCTGCGGGTCCGGATCACAATTTCCATTACCTCCATGTTCATCACCACAAGGTGCACCACCACCACCTGGCCAATTTACACCAGCCATGTCTAGATTGATGTAATTCGTAACTGTAACTTCTGGATGGTTATCTGCTAAAGTATCCGTCCAATAATCACTACCTCTCTTTCCACCTTCTTCACCAGACCATAAACAGAATACCATGGTTCTACGAGTATCATATGGCATATCGGCCATTGCTTCGGCAGTAGCTAAGACCATAGAAGTTCCTGCTGTATTATCATAACCTCCATATCGGGTACCGTATGTTCTTGATCCTGAATCATGGGGATCAATCAGTACTGCATTTGCAGGTGGTGCAATGTCAAAATGTGCTCCGAATACTAACCACTCATCGGGATATAGCGTTCCATCTCTAAATCCACAAATATTGTACGCTTCTGGATTTTGATTTCCTAAAACATCAGTTAAATCAAATCTTTGTGTTTCTACACGAAGACCATAAGCCGTCATTTCAGCTATCAAAAATTGCGCTGCATCTTCGTATGCTAAGTTTCCTTGTCCAGCCCATCTATCAAGATAGCCAACTGCTCCGTCAGCAGGATCTAAAAGATCCGTAGTATCATCAGTAATACGGTAAATATTATTGTACACAGTCCGTCCATCTACAAATCCGGTCGAGAATAATCCACCTTCATCTACAGAGTAAGCGGCAGAAATTTGCCTTTCGACCGTAATTCGAACAGGCACACTATTGCTTGCCCTTTCCTTTGTGCTATTTAGGGTGTAAAGTGAATTCCCTTCTGTAGGTTCTATCCTTGAAACAGACATACCTTCATCTTTCATTCCATTTCGATTGACCCATTGATCCCAACTTTCGTTTGAATTTCGTATCGGCCAAATTTCAGTTCCATATTTTGCTAAGAATACAAAAGCAGAGTCAATTCTGGGTGGAGCTAAAGAAATCAGTTGCATTGTTTCTCCAGTTTTCATATCTAAAACAGTCCCATTTTGTACGTAATTAGACTGCGGATCAATAACCAAGTTTGGGATGAAAACAGACATATCTTTCTTTGCAGTGATAACAAGAGGCTGGAATTCGCCTGCAGTCATTGTTTCAGGTGAAATTACAATATCATCCATAGATAGAGAATCTGGTTTTTCATCTTCCAAGCAACCGGCAATTGCAGGCATCAAAAACAAGAATGCTAATGCTATTGCCCCTAATCTTTTCATATTTACCTATAAGCCTTAGTTTTAAGAGATATCTATTCTTCTATACAATCAGTATGCATACAGATAGGCGGTTCAAAGAAATTTTTATTATCAACATTTATTTCATGTAGCCTTAAAACACTATTTCCACTAATGTCAATGTCAATAGCAGCTTCAGTACTAGGTGGTAAATAATCTTCACCAACGTCTCTAAGTGAAAGCTGTATGTTATGTCCTTCAGGAATTAAAACATCCATTGCAAAGAATTCCATCTTGGCCCTTATTGTTACTCCAGGAATGATATTATGGTATTCATTTCCACCCTCATGATATCTTAGATCCATAATTGCATGCCCGATATGAATACATTCACCTTCAGCAGAACAGTCCTCCATTAGCGCATAGATTGAACCTCCAGAACCAAGAGGCGTGACGTCTAGGTGCAATTGAGGCAACCCTCCGAATCGGAAGTCCGAATTATATGTATCGGTTTCAAAGATCACCCAGTCATCGGTAGCTTCCATTCCAGGATACACAGTAGTGCCCATTATGCTTTGTTCTACTAAGCTAAGATTATTACTGCCTAATGCCATTTCGATTGTTTTTGAATCTGAGGCTGGATAGCGTTCTTCTACTCTCCATTCTCCTCTATTATTTTGTATTTCAATGTAATGACTTGGTTTAGGCCCTGTTTCTTGAAGATAATATGTAAACCATTCAAGCAGATCCTGCATCCAATCAAATCTAACCATCTGAGGATAAGCTTCTGAACCTCTTCCAGGGTCTGATCTTTGTTTCTGATAATCTGGTCTATCAGGATAATCATGATCCCATTGTCCCATCAAAACTTTAGCTTCAATTCCGTGGTCTAATAGAGTATTAACAGTGGGAACAGCCATGTGCGGATCAACATTCCAATCCTGGAATCCTTGAACAATATACACAGATCCTCCATAATTTTCCAAAACACGATCTAGGAAGTATCGTTCCCCCCAGTAGCTATCCACAAATTCATTTCCAGCAAAAATGTAACCATTTGTTGCATGGATAGGACCCAAAAGATAATCTTCACATGCGTTCTGTAGATTTTCGTCCTCTTTTTCAGAACTGAAACCATACGAACCGTAAACTACATTGTGCATAAATGGCGCTCTAGCTTCAGAAGAACCATTCTTCCACATGAGTTCTCTTACTCCTATAAGTCCAGAGATAGGTACAATAGTTTTCAGATATTCATCACCATACATTGCAGCTTGCCAAGGCGTAGACCCATCATAGGATTTCCCAATCATTCCTACATTTCCATTAGACCATTCTTGTGTACCTAACCATTCAACTGCAGCGTTAATTCCTTCTTGTTCTGCGTACCCCATTAAATCCATACAATGATTAGACATTCCAGTACCGCTAACAGAAACTTGAGCGAACGCAAATCCATGAGGAAGCAAATTCTGTATAATTCCCATTCCTAACCAGCTACCAGGCGTGGTGATATCTGGCGTTCCGGCCGATTCTTCGCCAAAATATGGGCCAATTTCAACAATAACGGGTACTTTCATTCCATTAGGAACTTTCGGCCTCCAGTACGCTAAGCTAATCTGCGGACAGTCCATACCTATTGAACATGTAACTGCAGCCCCTCCTTCAGTTATTGGCAAGTCATAAGGAATCATAATATGAACGGAATTAAATTCATTTTCAGTTTCTAATATTTCATATTTACCTTGTTGAAGGACAAAACTGTATGCTTGAGTTGTATCATATGGCATTTGACTCCTAGCCCATACAGGAACACGAGTCAATTCCAAATCTTCTTCATTTTGCATGTAAACTATCCATGCACTACTAATCATGATTGCCACGGTCAGCAGCGAAAATATTTGTCCTGGAAAGCTAACGTCTCTCATTCCTTTTAGTGTCCCTAACAACAACTGCTATCAGAACCACAACTACACTCACCTTTTTTGCCTTCAGGAGCAGAATTTGGATTATTTATTCTAAAACCTTCACCCATCTCACTAACAATGTAGTCAATCTCGGTACCTTTAATTTTGTCAACATCTTCGTTGTTAATCAATACTTTTAGTCCATTTGCTTCAAACGCAGTATCATTTTCACTTTTTTCACCAAAGCCTAAAGCATATTGGTATCCACCGCCGCATCCGCCAGGAAACACTCCTAATTTTAGTGATTTTCCATCCATTTCTTGTTCGACAAGAGCTTGGTTTATTTTCTCGGCAGCGGTTTCCGTGACACTAATCATAAATGTTGAAGTAGCTCTTTGATTTTATAGTTTACTGATGGACTGATTTTGAGTACGTATTATATTAACAGGAGATAATAAATTTCGCCTAAATCGATTGGATAACCCTTAATCATTGCTTTCTTCAATCAGTAGTTAGTGGGCCGTAAAAATCATAATCCATCGATAGCAAGACGCATACAGCAGGATTTGAAGAAAGGAGAGTCTCCTGAACAATTAATTCCAATAGCTAAAAGCATTACAGATCCGTATTATGTATCTCTAAGTTTGACATATATTGCTTCGTCAAATTCATTAAAGTCCTCAAAATCTGAAAAATTATTCAAAACGGTTTTTTCCCAAGCTAACAATGTAGATCAAAGTTGGCGCAGGTTAGAGCTCTTAGGTGAAATTGCCAAGAAGATGAAAAATATTCGAGACGTGACTTTGAAAGAAACACAATATCGACAAATATTGAAATTAATATTATCAGAAAAAGGGAAGAATACTAAAGAGTTTTTTGTAAAGAATGCAAAACATTTTCCATCGACCCTTCTGGAATCAATTCTGAACACAACAGTCAAATTACGAGGATATGAAATTGAATCTTCGAAAGCGATTATCAGATGTTGGATTAATCAAAAACCAATAGAAGCGTTAGTCACTATTTTATCTGAACTTAAAGGCGAATTTAGAGTAAAATTACTAGGTTATTTACATTTTCAAGTACATAAATCAAAAGTTAAATTTGAATCATCTCCTCTTGAGGAGGCCCTCAAATCTGCAGATTCAGAAGAAATGTTAAGATATCTGGTCCGTGTGTCTTCCCAAGCCTCCGATTTAGAATTAGTAGAATCTTTTATCTCGAATATCTCGCCTGAGAAATCAGCACCAATATTCATAGCTTTAGTAGCTCGAGCAGATCGTAAAGGTTGGTCTCAAGAAGCAAATTATTTTGTATCTAAAGCTGAAAATATAATCAAATCTATAAATGATTCAGAAATTAAAGCTAAGTTTGAGTCTAAATTACAAATAACTACAGACAAGATAAAAGGAGTAAATAGTAAAAAAATATCTGCACCAGGTGAGACTATGGTTTCTCTCTCTAATTCAGGAAAGCATACATTAGGTCTTTACAATACATATGACGGTAATTGGAATCACCCACATTACAAGGCAGTTTTCAAGGCCTCTAACCTTTGTTCTGCTTTTGATTTAGATTTGGCATTGATAGGCTTTCCTAGCATCGAATCAGACCGTTTGACTAAGGAAATTATAAAAGAAATGAGATTGCCCAATGACGGCTATCTTTCACAATTAATATCTAAAGATCGTGTCCGTTTTTTTGATAACGATATTGATGAATCTTGGGCTGGTTCAAAAATTATTACTACAGCAAACCCCGATTCAAGCAAGTTGAAAAAACCAGAAGGAAAACTTTGTATGATAATGGGATTAGGACCTAAAGGCCTCCCTAAATCCTATATTGACAATTCCAATTATCACTTTGAAATTACCGGTTCTGAAATTGCTTTTGAAACAGGGACTGCTATGGGTGCTATTGCAGGGCACTTGAATTTGATGCAGTGATTTTTAAAAGACAGTTAATGGCCATTTATGTCGGAGTGCCTCTTTTGTAAAATTAGAGATGGAGAAATTCCAGGCGATATCGTTTATGAAAATGATCATATATTAGCTTTCAATGATATAAATCCAGTAGCTCCAACTCATATTTTGATAATTCCCAAAGAACATATTTCTACACTTAATGATTTAGAAGAAAATCATACGCAAACCATGGGAGAATTGTTTCTAGCAGCAAAAGAAATAGC
>JAPYSZ010000020.1 GCA_029941645.1 Candidatus Poseidoniia archaeon | reverse complement strand
ATAATTTAAGTTAAGACTCTGCGCAACACGAGATTCAGATCCATTCCAGAAACCGAATGAGGTACTAGCATCAAAAGTCACCCAATTTCCTTCATTGATAGCTTCAGTTTCATTAAAATAAAATTTAGCAGTAGGATTTTCATAGATAAATATAGTCATTGAAAAATTTTCAGCCCATAATTTAGTTTCGGTGTGTCTTCCAGATACCTTTACTAGATATTCGCCTTCTGAAAATACAGGGAATTGAAGTGAATCATTTGTATTTATGTCATCAATTAATAGATAATCATCATCTAATTTGCGTTCTTGTATGTACCATCTGTACAAATCAAAGGTACCACCTTCTGAGATGGTCTGGAATGTCATGTCATAACCTACTGCTATTTCGGTGTAATCCTCCCAATTTTCAATCGTTATCAAAGGCACGGTTTGAGGAACAACTGTGAATGTTCTTGTTTTCTCATTGCCCCAACTATCAACAACTCTCAATTGTATTGAGGTTTCTTCTTGGCCAAAATTATATTGCACAGTTTTTCCAAAGTAAGTTTCCTCTTCTATAGTCCAAAAGTATTCGACATCGGCTCGATCCTCCTTCCATATGCAGCAAGCCCATGTAGGACTTGCATCAAGTAAGATTAATCTCTCCGCAGGTATATACCACGTTTTGAAGTTGGACATAGTCAATGGTAATAGTCTCAAACCGTCAGGTATTCTAATTTGGGGTTGAGGAAGCGTGGGAGTTACGGTAATTTCGATGGTTGTTGAATTAATACCCAATTGATCATCAGTTACGAATAGTGTTACATTGTAAGTCCCAGGAAACCAGAATACCTTTTCTGCGTAATTACCATGTGCGTCTGATGTATTCCCCTCACCAAAATCCCACAGCCATTCTATTATTTCTCCATCTTCGTCGTATGATGAATCATAAAACTGGAATATCTGGGTTGCAGTTCTATTACCACCTTCGAAATAAAAATCTACGATAGGTAATCTGTTTATAACTTCTATAGTGTAATAAACGGTTGTTATATCATTCAAATCATCTATTATTTTTAGAGAAACATTGTATGTTCCCGAATTCTTGTATTCATGATCTGCTGATGCCTGACTTGAGGTATAACCATCATCAAAATTCCAATAATAAAAATCAACATCACCATCAATATCGTATGACCCTGAAGCATCAAATGTGATAGTTTCTCCTAACATTATAGTCAACTTAGAAATTTCAACAACAGCAATCGGGGGTTTGTTTACAAATATATTAAGAATCATAGAATCGCATAGGTCATTATTATCACAGACAGTGAGCTTAACGTCATAGGTTCCATTTTGTGTAAAAATATGTGTAGGATTGTCAGTGTATGCAAAATCTCCATCTCCGAAGTCCCAGGTATAGCTGACAATATTTCCATCTTCATCCCATGATTCATCGCCGTAAAATTGCAATTCTAGGCCTTCAGCTATTACGGCTTCATCTGCATCTGCTACAGCATGAGGTTTAGACAAGAAACTAATGTCTACAATAATATTATCACCACTAGTTTCAATATTTTCTATTTTCCATCCAGATTCAGTACCGTTATAGGCTAATGAATTTGGATAAGTGTTTTTGGTAAATGAACCTGAATTGTAAGGGTCTCCACTATCGCCTCTATTATTTGTATGATCAAGGTCATCTTCGCCGTCAGCCTCTTCTAAATCAACTCCTTTGTGGTCCTCATCATTATTTACGCTATTAGAATTCCAATTTGAGTATATCACCTCTTCATCAATATGCCATATCAATAATCCCTCACCAGGGAGGTAGCTGTCATATTTCAGTTTTTGTCTATTTTCTATGAGATAATATTCATTTGAATTTGACCAATTTCCTGGAATAGGTAAAAGGTATACGTTACCTTCATTTTCTATTGGTTCTAGTTCTAGGTTGTTAATGTCATCAGTTATTACAATGGGGTCAATCCAACCTAGCCAGTATCTGGACCAGGCACTAAAATAAACTGGAGTTTCACCATTATCAGCCCATGATCCAGAGGCCATTACCCCCCAATGTCCAATTCCTTCTGAACTATCATCTGTATCGTATAAATCCGGAATTCCTAGTTCGTGACCAAATTCATGAACCCAGACACCTAGAGGGCTTCTCTCACCGCTTGAATATTCATATTCTGGAGCTTGTGTGATTTCCTCTATCTCATGTCCATCATCATCAGTTTCAATGGAATATGGCCAATGAATAGACCAAATATCATCACTATTACCACTTGATTCTTCACCAGGTCCTGAATGAATCACCATCACCGCGTCATAATTTCGGTAATCTATGTCATCATCCGCAATTTCAACACTATCCTCAACAAAATCCATATTTTCAGTCCCATAGTCTGCGGCGTCACCATCCAGTGTATAGGGTCCAAAAACATCCCCTTCAATGTTTAATTCGCTCCTAGAAACTTCATCGTAATACTCCCACATAGAATCTGAATTTCCAAATGCCAAGTCTTCAAAGTAGTCTTGATCATGATCCTCTTGGTATTCCTGATCCTCAAATTCTGAAAGTATGAATGCAACTTGAATGGTTCCCGTAGAAGGGGCAGCTTCACTATTTCCCAATAACAACATACTAAGACACAGAATTCCTGTTAGAATGAATAGTGTCCTCCTAACCATATTATCTTAATTTAGAGAACCGATATTAAACTTCAGTCTGAAACAAAGCCTAGAGGGTCTGATAGGATATTATCTCTAGCCGCATGTGTGATTTTAACAGGTTTTTCGCCGAAGAAAACCTCGTTATTGTTTCTCATGGTTTCAAGAGTGCCGACTCCCATAGCGAAATTGACTGCAGCTCCTGCTCTAAATCCAGCATATTCGTCTGGTATTGCATTAAGATAAGATTTGACAGGTTCTATATGTTGACAGGCATTATCAAGCATTGCATCTAACATTTTCATGGTTTTCTCCTCATGTTCTTTCAATAGAAGATCAGGGGGCGTCAAATCATATTTTTCGAATAAGAAACCAGGCCAGAATATTTTCTCATTGTCAAGGATGTCTTCTCTAAAGTCCCTTATTATGTTGACTTTTTGTAAGAATAAACCGAAATCTCTTTCGTTATCTCTTAAAATCTGTGAAGCTTCTATAGATAAATCTTTTGATCGAGTTCTAATCAATTCAGTTAAAAATCCAGAGGGGGTTCCAGCAACATAGTAACAGTATTCATTTAAATCTTTAAATGAATAAACTTCTTGTTTCAAGAATTTTTGCATTCCAAAATTCATTTCCTTCAACCACCTTACCATGCATTCTTTTGTTCTGTCATCAAAACTATCATGTACTGTTAGAACTCTTTCCATGTTCTTAACCAAATCTCTATACTGTGGATTAGCAACCATTTCATCAGCCGAATCAACTAATTCTTTGGCTTTTTCCTTTGCTGAAGAACTACTTGGACTCTCTAGAACCTCCATAAGTAAATTCATAGAATGTATTCTCTCCTCTAAACTTATTTCTCTTTTTCCAATGTCATCCTCGAATGTATCTAATATTCTGGCTTCTAAATATCCGACCATGATTGGTGCTAAAATATTCTCTTCAACTAAAGGAATAGTTAGTGCAAAAGAACGAGATACGGACTGAAGAGCACCCTTACAATAATCCATACTTTCCTGAAGTAATTCTCCGGTTTTGCTTTTGACGGCTCCGTACAGGGATGGCATCTTTACCTCGTATTCGGACTTCATAAAATGACGAAGTATATTTAAAAGTAGGTTTTGTTGTCGATAAATGCAACCACTGTCAAATATGTCTGCTGGAAATGCACTTAGAATAAAGGCATTATTGTTTGATTTAGATGGTACTTTTGTTAGCGAGGATGCTTTACTAAGTAGTACATATAGCAGTTTAGAAAAAACCAAGAATTTGGGAATTAAGAATATAGCAGTAACAGGTCGACCTGCGGGTTGGTGTGATCTTATGGCGCGATGGTGGCCAATTGATGCAGTTGTTGGAGAGAATGGTGCCTTTTCCTACTCTAAAGTAAATAATAGAATAGTAAGGAATACATATCACGATCATCTTTCATATCCTGCATATCAACAAAAGCTACAATCTTTATTTGAGGAGCTATTAGCAAAATATAATTATCTAAAGTTAGCTTCAGATCAATCATTTAGGCATTGGGATCTTGCTATAGATATAGCTGAGGAATCAGAAGTCTCACTAGAGGTTGCATTAGATATAGTAAGAATATGTCAAGATAAAGGTGCTAGAGCAGCTATATCTAATATTCACGTTAATATCTGGTTTGGCGATTACAATAAAGAAAACATGTCTCTCAAAGTTCTAAACGATTTTGGGTTGACAAAAAAAGATGGAATTTATATTGGAGATTCACCTAACGATTCACCTATGTTTGGATGTTTTCCTTTGTCTATTGGTGTAAGCTCTGTATCGAATTACAAAGATATTATGGATAATCTTCCTAATTATGTAACCAAAGGTTCTGGTGCTGATGGTTTTGTTGAATTGGTGGAATTTATTTCTTCGACCAGGTAATCCCTTTTTGATTTTGGTAATTTCCACTTCTTTCGGAATACAACGATGCAGCAGGTCCTGACATCATTTCAAAGACTATTTGAGCAAAAGTTTCTCCAGTTCTAATTAAGACATCATCTTCACCTGAGTTGAATCCCAAAAGTGTTAGAGTACCATCAAAACCCGAGTCAATCTTTCCAAAGCTACAAGCAATTCCTTTTCGTGCCCAGCTAGTTCGAAGCCACAATTGAGCACATATGTTTGATCCGCATGCAATCCTTTCTTTTGTGGATATAGCGAATCTTTTACCAGAAGGAATGATTATTTCCCCATCTGAAGTTTTTGTGTGGTTTGGTATTTCAATTTCTTTTATGGTCAAATCATATCCATTTGGTGTTAGGTTATCATTATTGAATGGTTCAATTTCCAATTCACCCATATCTAGTGCAGATAGTATGGTATCATCAGACAATATAGACATTATGTTGCTCTTAATTCAGTAAGGAATTTCTCAGCCACATCAGCCCTAACGGTGCCTGATTGTTTCAACATTTCTGCAACCTTGTCAATTTCATTATTCTTAGCACCAGCCTGCACAGCTAAATTTCTTGCATGTAACCCCATGTGTCCTCTTTGGATTCCTTCTGATGCTAGAGCTCTCAAAGCACCTAAATTTTGGCACAAACCTACGGCACAAATAATTTGTGAAAGTTCGGCGGCACCGCCAGGTATCTTAACACCTAAAATCTTTACACAGGTTTTTGCTGTTGGATGGGTGGCTGTAGCGCCGCCAACTAGACCTATTGCCATTGGAATTTCAATTGAGCCCTTTAGGTCACCATCTCTCGTCTTTTCCCAATGAGTGAATGAGGAATGTCCTTCTTTCCATTGGCCATAAGTATGAGCTCCCGCTTCAATAGCTCTCCAGTCATTACCAGTAGCTATCACTACAGGATCAATTCCGTTCATAATTCCTTTATTATGGGTGGCAACTCTGAATGGATCTGCACATGCAAAGGCAAAGGCTTCAATTATTCCATCAACAACTTCTTCTCCTCCTAGGAATTTTGCTGGCCAGACTGCACTTGCTCTAGTTTTTCTGTAGATTGCTAAATTTGAAATTATTCTAAGATATACCCTCCCTCCAGTAATGGTTTCTAGTCTTGGAGCTACAGCTTCGGCCATTGTATTTACTGCGTTAGCCCCCATTGCATCTCTACAATCAACTAGTAAATGAGTAATCACCATAGGTCCAGTATCTGAGTCTAAAACACGAACTTCTATGTTTTTACAGCCTCCACCAAATTTCACCAATATTGGATCTTGTTCATTTGCTAAATTAATTATTTCCTTTTTTTTGGAGATAATTTTTTCTTTTGCTGCAAATGGATCATCTAAGTCTACTAATTGTATTTGTCCAATCATAATTGGCTCGTCTGAATCTGCGTTTATTCCTCCTGTTTTTCTAGTACCTTTAGCCATATGTGTAGCAGCAGCAACAACTGAAGGCTCTTCAATAGCCATAGGAACCATGTATTCTTTTTTATTAACCATAAAATTAGCTGCAATACCCAGAGGTAGTGGGAATGTGCCTACAACATTTTCTATCATTCTGTTTGCGGTTTCTTCACCTAAGGCCCCATATCCGCTTATGGATTCCGTTTCTTCATCCGAAAGGTTAGCAAATTTTTTCACGAAGTCTAGTCTTTCTGATGGTTTTTTTTTGTAAAAACCCGGTACTTCTGAACTCGAAGTCATAATTAGTTAAGCAAGTCTCGCTTAAAGACAATTGTATGATTAGAGTGGAGAATTGCCCATTGTACCACAGTGTGGACACATAATTTCATCATCTTCACCGTCTAATTCAAATTCACTTTTACAACCAGTTTCACATATGAACATTACTTGCCTAGAAAATTGACTTCCTTTGACAATGCTAAATGTAGAACTTTCTTCTTCAGTAATCGTCTCATTTTCACCAGTTGTATAGTCATCCACAGGGACAATCATTGGTCCTTCCGGCAATTCATCCTCTGTTTTTCCTCTAATAAAATTAAGGGCAGTATATGCTGCTATTGAAGCTAAAACAACACCAATTCCGATGTAGGTGTATAAATCTTCGTTTGTTTCCCTATCAACCTCAACAATAATATTCACTTCAGGTTCAATAAATATTTCTAAATAATCCCCTTCCATATTTGGATTCGTATATTCCATTCTGTCAATTGATATAATTCGATAATAATGAAGTCCATCTGTTAGGTTTACTAATTTGTAATTTAGATTACTAGTATTATCTAGAGTAGTCCAAGGTCGAGTAAAATTCTCTCTACTTTCAATTAAGAATTCGATAGCTTCAGTGGGTCTATCCCATGAAATTGTTACGTTATTTCGGTCTTCTATTACATATTCTACATTATCAACAGCATCAGGCGGTGTAACATCAATTGTAGTTTCAAGATCAAATGCTTGAAATATTATTGATAATGAAGAGTTTGCAGGTGGTTTGTATCCATCCTGTCCATTTCCAAATATAATTTCTCCATTAACATAGTTTACCCAATATTGATTTGCTTTCATAGCCACTAAGTCATTACCCGTATATTCTTCTAGAGTTTTTTCAAAGACGCCGTCACCATCTTCATCAACGGTCAGTTCTATATTCCTAATTTTTCCAATCATAATTGGTTTAAGTGGTAAGACTGGAAGTTCTAGTTTTTCCGTATGATTTGATTCTATCATTACAGTATATTCATATGGTTCTCTTGAATTTTCATTTCCTGCTAAATCAACTGGATTTGCTCTAAAATAGTATGTATAACCATCAATCAAAGGACTAATCAAAATTTCGTTATCTTGCCATTGTGATTCACTAGGAATCCAATCAAGTACATCTTCAGTTCCTTCTATTAGTCTAGCATATTCTAAGTTAATATGGCTTAAATTCTCGCTTGAAGATTTAACACTTATTAGTAATTCATCAGAACCTGTCAGTTTATCAATAAAGTTCAATTCTAGATTTGGATTTAGTCTGTCAAATGTTACCACGACATCCGGAGTAGGTTTATTTTCCTTGTTACCCGCATAGTCTACAGTTCGGGATCGGATTTCAAATTTAGCATCTCCTTCTGGTGAAAACCAAAATTCCCCAGGCGATGTAAATGCTCCAAAATCATTCCATGTGTTATTCCCTACTATCCTATATTCTATAAGATAGGCCTGAATATCAATTGTATCATTTGCTTTCCACTGGAGGGTAACACCTTCTAAATTTGTGAATTGTAGGTCTCCTTCTATTAACCAAAGAGTTGACATAGGTAATTCCAAATCAATTCTCATTTCAGTATCATAGGTCCCCTTGTTTTCTATGTTTCCATTGGTATCAGTTGCAATTGTTTTGAATCTATAAGTGAGTCCACCTTGTCCCGTAAAGGTCGTTGACTCGTTAGTATAAAATCCGAGAAGAGTCCAATCACCTAAGTTTCCACCATCTTTTTCTAAATAATAGACGTAATAACCTACTAAATCTTCAAAATCAGATATACTTCTCCATTTAACGTCAAATGTTGAACTGTTACGATAAAATCCTTCTTCGAGTACTCTAGAGGTAGGCGCTGTAGCATCTAAGTAGATAGGAATATTGCTTATCTGTGTTTTATAATTCCACAAGTTTGCCTGTGGGAACGTCATGATAATTTCTTGATCAAACCATTGGGTGTTTGAAGGATTAGAGACGATGCTCGCAATCACATTAGGTCCTTGATTTAGATAGTTTATGTAGACTTGATATTCTTCATTCCAGTATTCTGCACCATGGCCATTTCCTCCATCTATATCTCCAAAGACGTAAATTCCATTAATGTAATGGTCTCCATAATTGTTGGTTGCAACATTAATAGTCATGAACCCACCTTCGTAGAGTCCTATGTCTGGAATATCTACGATGTGTCTAAAATATCCATAATTATTTCCATCCCAAAAAGTTCTGTAATCGATTCCACCTAAATCGTCGTCACCGAAAGGCGTACTAGCATTTCTCCATGATGTGTCATTGAAACCTAATTTTGTCCAGTTAGTATTATTGTATAATTCTTCAGATCCCGTAGAGTTAATCCATTTCCAGTCAACGTATTCATAAGCCCCACGGTTCAATAGGTTCTTTGTTATGACATAATTGTATTCACTTTCTACTTTGAAAGACAAATTATAGTATCCATCTTCATATGAATCAGGTATAGTTGCACTAATTGTGACTATTTGAGGTTCTCCGGGATATATTAGGAAATTATTGGGGCTGAATTGAACGTTCCAATTATTGAACATTTCACCTTCAGTAGATAATGTTACATTATCGGTTAAATCTCCTGTGTTTTCAACTAGGAATAATTTAGTGATTAATCTACTTTGATTTACAGTCACAAGGTCTGTGTCAAGTGTGGTACTCAGTGAGTAAATTACAGTGGTTAGATTTAGTGTGTACATATTGTTTGTTTGATTCGTATCATTACAATCACATGATACCGTCACGTTTAATTGATTCAATCCTATTAATTCAGGAGTCCATTGTAGCCGCGTAGTTCCTCTTCCGTCAGCGGCTACAGTTTCGTAGAAGAACGTTTCGATTAGTAAATTATTTGCTGTAATATTTAGTGTAAAATTAGTAGTACTAAGGTTTCCTTTATTTCCACTACCGATTGCTACAGATACAGAGTCGCCAAAGATGATTGATTCGTTTGTGGGATCAAAAACTTGGGCAGTCACTTGTAAATCAATCCATTGTCTATTGCTACTACCCCACCCTCCAACATAATCACGAGCATATACAGCAAGTACATTTTCGCCTTGATTGAATAAAGAAGGAGCTATTGTTCCTGCAGCATCATCATTCCAATACTCCTGTGCTCGACTATCTCCACCTCTATCATCATAAATCATATTTCCATTTAAGTAAGGTGTGCAAAAATTTGCAACTGCTACATCAAGTTCAGCAGAGGTTACGATTCCGGAAACTTGGAATTTGTGTCTTATGAGTATAACATCATCATTATAGGGAGAACTTCCAGAAGTATCCCATATTATATTCGGTTCAACACCACCAGATGACCGATCACCAAAGGGAGCGGCTCCTAACAACCAGTTTGAATCATTAAATTCAGGTTGAGACCAGTTTTCAGGAGACACAGAATAGTCATCAATAATTAGGTAGCGATAAAGAGTTGCATTATCTCTTCCACTTTCAACCAATACGGTATTTTCAGTACTGCCCGTTGAATAAAGCACTTCATCCACAAAAGGGTCTGCTTCTGCAATGACTACATGGCTTGCAAAGTATAAAATTCCTACAAGCGTCATGAGAAGTGCAATGATTCCTAACTTAGCCCCCATAGTCTCTGAAGATATTCATGCACTCTTTTAAAGGTTGATATAGGTAGTAACGCATTTATTATCGCCTCTTTAGTAACAGAAGATACTGTGTCATCAGATGATGAAGATTCAGGCATAAGAGGTCGTATCGACCGTTTCTTTGATAGAAGGGCTAAAGAGCAACAGGATTTGATTAGTAATGCTCTTGGAGGAGAGGTTACAGAAGAAAAAATATCCAAGAAAGTCCCTCCTAAACTAGCTCAAGCAAAGACGACAAAAAAGATTCACAAAGTTAAAGAGTCTAAAAAACCATCTAAATTAGCTAAACCAGAAACTTCCGAAGTAGAGATTAGTCCCTTAGCACGTAGTTTTGTCAGACTTACTACAGATTACCCGCCAATTACACTAGGAATTATGACGGTGATTATGCTCTTTATGTTGATTGGTATTGGTAAAACTAATATTAATGGTGCAATGGAGGTTTACCTTCCTAAAGGGTCTGTCGAAGAAAAGCTTCTTCTTGAAGTCAGAGAAGATTGGTCAACAGATATAATTGTTATTTATGTTGAAACTGATAACGTATACGATGTATCAAATAAGGCCAACATAACAAGTCGGCAAGTTTTGCTTGAGATGGATTATATTGAACGTACGGTCGATTATCAAGGACAAACAGAAGTGGGTGGTGCAGGTATTGTTCCTTCAGACGGAGGTATAGTCGATAATGTTGTTTGGTCTTTTAGTGTTTCTACATTGATTAAAGAACTTCATAGTACTAATAGTAGAGTTTACGATGCAATTATAGAGAATTCAGATGAATGGGCTGCAGCTGAGACAGATGGGGGTACTAGCAGTTTGGCTGAAATTTTGGCCCAAGTTGCTCAAGTTGCAAAAGACAGTGCTGTAGAATCTGGTCAATTAAATCATTATGAAATTCCAAGCCAATCAGATATTGATGACATAGTTCAGGATTTACCACCTTCAGTTCTTGAGAAAGTTATTAGAGATACAAATGGTGACGGAATATGGGATACAGCTGTAATTTTATTTGGTATTACTAGCGATGTTCCTCCACCCGAAATTATAGATGAAGTAGACCGTGTGATGAATAGTAGAGGAGAAGGTTTAGGTAGGCCAGATGGGCAAGTTTACAGCCGTATGATGCTTACTGGACCCGTACCTGTTACTCAGGCTATCACTGAAAGATCGTTCTCAGAATTTTGGAGAGTTTTTCCAATTGGTGTAGTATTATGTTCTATTGCTATATTTTTGATTCAGAAAAGAATAAGAGCTGTACTGATTTCGGGAGTTCCTACGTTATATTCTATTTTTATAACGTATGGGATTATTGGTTGGGGTCAAATTGAGGCGACTCCTACAATTATTGCTTTAGGGCCGATATTGATGGCTCTAGGTGTGGCCTACGGGCTACACTTATCTAATAGATTTACAGAGGAAGAAGGACCTAATGCTCAAATAAAGATGATGAAAGCTTTATCAACAACAGGTAGAGCAATAGCACTCTCTGCGATGACGACTATGATTGGTTTTGGTAGTTTAATGTATACCAATTTAGGTCCTGTTTTCACAGTAGGTTTGAGTTTAACTTTAGGTATATTCGTCTGTCTATTGTGTACATTTATTATGTCTCCAGCATTGGCAGTTCTCACCGATTATAATTATAAGAGAGAAGAAGGTGAATGGCATCGCCTAGCTCAGGTAGTTACTGAACATAATAAGCCCGTTTTAGCAGTTCTTTTAGCAATAACTCTTATTTCCGTAGGTGTTTTACCTCTTCTTCAAACTAATATTGATTATTTAGATATGGTTCCTGATGATGAACCAACTTTAGAAGGAATCATAAAATATTCTACAGAATTTAATGCTGGAGCTTTTGGTATGATGATTGCTCGAGGTGATTTCCAGAATAATTATGATGAGATAGAGGATGATGCTGTTGATCATTTGGATCAAGTTGATTTGCTGGTTGCTGGATCTGAAGATGGTAATCGAGAAGGTTTGAATGACGTTGAGGACGTAACCGCAATTTCCTTAACTGAAGTCATGAAAGCAGTCAAATTTTCTAGTAATCAATCTTCAACATTGGATAATTTTTTAGATTTATTAGGTTTAGAAGAGGGTATTGAGAGATCCTTTTGGGAAGTACTTCACGAGGAAGAAATAGCTTATTCATCTATACCAACTGTTGGGCGAGACTTCCAAAAATTTCTTTTGAATGTGTTTTATGATAGTATAACACCTGAAGCTATCAGTATGATTATGGATTGTCCTATTGAAAATGGAATGTTTAAGTGTAAGTTTTCTAAAACATTAATCTATGTTGATATGCCCTTGAAAGATATTAGAGGTATGGAAACTGCAGTAATTGGTGTAAATGATGTTCGTAATGGGCATGAATATGCACCGGTCCAAATATCTGAATTAACGGGTGTTGCAGCTATTGGAACTAGTGTTAATGCACAATTGATAAGTTCACAAATTAACACGCTAGTGATTTGTATTGTATTAGTATTTTTTGTTTTAACTTTAACATTTGGAAGAAATTGGAAGATTGGTCTTTTGACTACTTTGCCAGTTGTTTGGGTTGTTTCATTAGAACCTTTGACCTTTGTAGCCCTTGGTCAGCCCCTCAGTTTGGTAACAGTTATGATTGGTTCTATTGTTATTGGAGTTGGTATTGATTTCTCAATTCATATAACTCAGAGAGTGCTGGAAAGAGGTGTGAATTTACCAAGTGTCTATAACGCAACAGCTAAGACGGCACAAACTTTGGCAGAAGCCACTGCAGTTACATTGGTAGGTTTGACGGCAGCTTTTGCGATTAATATTAGCGCACTCTGGTGGTTTGTTTTCATTATTGTGGTTCTTTTGATTGCTTCTATGATATCTGCAATGTTTTTACTTCCAGCGCTTTATGCTCAAGTGATTAAGTCAGGCGGTACACTCTCGTGACGGTTACTACGATAATTGGTGCTCAATGGGGTGATGAAGGTAAAGGAAAGATTACTGATTATTTAGCTGATAATTCTAAAGTTGTTGCTCGATCACAGGGAGGCAATAATGCAGGTCATACCATAGTTATTGATGGGAAAAAATACAAGCTACACCTTTTACCTTCAGGTATTTTACGCAAAGATATGGTCAATGTAGTTGGTAATGGGGTTGTTGTAAATCCGGATGTATTGCTCAAAGAATTGGCTAATTTGGATGGAGAAAGAGGTCAATTATTTATTTCAGATAGGGCTCATGTTATCATGCCATATCACAAACTTTTAGACGGAGGTGAAGAGAGTTCTAAAGGTAAATTAATGATAGGCACAACTGGTAATGGTATTGGCCCCTGCTATTCAGATAAAGCTTCTCGAATAGGAATTAGAATGGGTGATCTTTTAGATGATGATATTATAATTGAGAGATTAGAAAAGGCATTACCGCGTAATCAAGCACTACTTGCCCATTATGGAATAGATAATGATTTGACAGTTGATAGTTTGTTTGAAATTTGTAAGGAATGGAGGAATCAATTAGGTGATTTTGTCACAGATGCTTCTCTTTTGGTAAATCGGCATATTGACAATGGAGATAATGTTCTTTTGGAAGGAGCTCAAGGAGTTCATATTGATATTGAATATGGGACTTATCCGTTTGTTACCTCTTCTAGTCCTACAACCGCTGGTGCAGCTTTAGGATCAGGTATTGCTCCTTCTAAGATTGATAATGTAGTAGGTGTTACCAAAGCGTATCTTACAAGAGTCGGTTCAGGACCTTTTCCTACTGAATTAGAAGATAAGGTAGGAGAAATGATTAGGGAAAAAGGTCAAGAATTTGGTACAACTACTGGTCGACCAAGAAGATGTGGATGGTTAGATTTGGTTATGCTTGAATTATCTAATCGAATTTGCGGTTTTTCTTCTTTGGCAATTACGAAATTAGATATTTTATCCGACATGGATGAAATCAAAGTGTGTGTAGCATACAAAGGAGAAGATGGTTCAGAAATCAACCATTTTCCATCTTCACTTTCCCATCTTGCCAAGTGCACACCAGTGTACAAGATTTTTCCTGGATGGTCATCATCCGGTATTGATATCTCCAAAGGAATTATACCAGAAGAAATGAAGAATTTTCTTGATTTTGTCTCTGAAAGTTTGAATATTCCGATAAGTATCGTTTCACTTGGGCCCGGACGTGATGAGACAATAATATTCTAGGCTCAGTCTTTCTCATCCGACTCTTCTAGCAGCACTCACAGTCCTCTTCTGCAGAAGCTGGATTCAGACTCATTCGGATAATTTTAATGCCGCCATGACACACAATAATTGCTATAGCAGTTCCAATTATAATATCGGGCCAAAAAGATCCAGTATACATTACCAACAGACCAGCAAGGATAATTCCAGCTGAAGCAAAAGCGTCATTCCTGCAACATATGAAAGCACTCATGAAGTTTATGTCTTTGTGTTGGTGCTTATACATCATGAATGCAACGCTTGCATTCCCAGCCAATGACATCACTCCAATAATAGAAATGATTCCTCCAGTCAAATCTGATTTTTCAATCAAACCAAGATATACATGATAGAATGCCCACAAACCAAATACGGTCATTATTATTCCTTTGAATAAAGCCAGTCTATTCTTGACGGCTGTGGTCGATGAGAGTACGAGAATACTTGATCCAAGGATAAATACATCCCCTGAATTATTAGCTGCATCCCCTAGCAATGAAGCCGATTTCATCATTAAACCGTACCATAAATCTACTGACATCATTATCAAATTTATAATGAAGGCGATGACTAATGCCTTCCTTCCAAGTGCGTCAGCGTGTGTACTCATCCTGTCAACACCGTCAGCGCAGCGCTTTAAAGGTCATTGTAGCTATTCTCTGACGGTACTCAGGCTTCCTCATCCGGCTTCTTGACGTAAGACTCTTTACTATCTTCTTCATCCTCGTCGTCAAAGAAGGACTGAACTCTCTCAATTTCCTTCTCGACCCTGGCATTGAGCTTCAGGACCAGCATTGCCAGACCCATAACCAGGGCAGTAACAGCTATCGCTGTAACGTACATCCCCTGCAGAGTACCATCATTATTATCTGGCATCAAATATGCCACTGTAGCATTAATCGTGTCCTTCCAGGCCAATGCCACTACTAGACCAAAGGCAGTCATCATCGAGGAAATAACAATTCCCCGCATGTTCAATTTCTCAAAGTCTTCTTTATTTAAACCCATTTTTTTCCTCTGGAGTATTTAATTCTTCAAGCTTTAAGCTATAGACTGAAAACACATATAGGTCTGAATTCGCCTTAATCCTTTCTACACAAGCTCCACACATTGGTTGAATGAAACCCTGGTTTTCCTCATGTTTATGCCTAAGATCAGCTTGATAACAATGTGATACTAAATATTCAGCATTAGCTGGCTGGTTCAATTTAGTCGGCGTTAAACCATGCACATCTACACACATTCTGCAATACATTAGCTACTCCTAATTACTGATTTACTGAAAGATGCCCTCTTATAACTATGCTAATTAATTTTAAATAAGACTGGCAGGTCGAAAAACTATGGCAAAGGAAAAGAAAGGACAAG
>JAPYSZ010000019.1 GCA_029941645.1 Candidatus Poseidoniia archaeon | reverse complement strand
AAATTAGGTGAATTAAGTGAAGAGGTAAATGTAATACCATTGTACTGGGCTTTGGCAATGGGATGTGGATTTGGAGGAAACGCAACCCCGATTGGATCAAGTGCGAATGTTATGACTGTATCTATTAGCGAAAGAGGCGGCCATAAGATTACCACTAAAGAGTGGATAAGAGTTGGGCTTCCGGTAATGCTAATTACTTGTGTAGTAGCAACTATATTCATGTTCTTATTCTATGATTCACTTTACGTAAATCCTTAGTTTAGAAAATTCTTACTACAGCCTAAACACTCTGCTTTAGGAGTTAAGGATTGATTGCATTCAGGACACTTTTGAATCTCCCAAAATTTTTCAACCCATGCATCTAATAATTCTGGTTCATCGGATTCTTTAATCATCTGTAATTCATAATCTCCTATTTTGGTTTTCTCAAAAACATTGGTCAGCATTTCTAAATCAATATTAACCTGAGGTTCTAATTTTTCATCCTTAACTGAATAATATGGTGCTAGGAAAACACCTGCAATAAACGAAGCCATGTGTGTCCCATGTCCAATCCCATCATCTGTTCTCATTCCAACATAAAGTGTTTCCATCCCAACAAGAACAATTGTAGAAAGGAATACGGGAACTCTATGCATGAATATGGGCCCTAAAAGCATGGGAATCTCATCTCTGGGGTATAACAGTACAAATCCACCCATTATGCCAAAAACAGCCCCTGAAGCGCCTATATGGATGGTTTCTAGGTCATCTGCTTGATTCCATACCGAAATTAACCCAATCAACAAAGAACCTATGATTCCACTTATGAAATATATTCTTAGAAATGAACGTGAACCGATACGATCTTCAAAAGGAACACCTAATAGAATCAGGATCAGCATGTTCATCAGCAAATGCATAGGACCTCCATGCATGAACATAGCACTTATCAGTGTTAATAATCCAAATCCTGGAGATTCTAGATACGTTGGCTGAAATCCTAAGGTAATGAATGCCTGAACTGCCATATTAGGTTTAAGCAGAAACATGATCCACCATGTAGCGAACACACTAAAGTTGATGAACACTATAGACTGCGAAACCATGAATCCATTGCGTCTACAATAGTGAGTTACCAAAATTCCAATCAGAATTAGAATCAAAGTCCCTAACGAAGACACTGGTTCAGACATATTACGGACTGGTCGCTTATAGAATTAAAGCTGACGCTGATACCTTCCATGATCGGATAGGAGAAGGCACGAAGCCCTCTCCTTCCTTCATTGACTTATTTCGTCTATTCTTCTTCTCTGCGAAGAGAAGTTCCAATAGATGCTACTAAGGCTGCTACTGAAAGACCAATGATTCCAACTGCGAAAGATGGAGTAGATGCCTTGTTCTTGACTATGGCAATATTGCCAGCTGCATCATTATCATCTCTCTGGTTAAGGTACTCATCTTGAGTCTTAACTCCAGCATTGACATCTTGTTCTTCTGCATCTGGGTTAATCATTGCATACATTTGAACATTCTCAAATTCTTGGACTGTTGATCCAGGTATGTATGAGTCTTCCCATGTTGCTGTTGCATAATACCAAGTCTGCCAGACGCCATCGTTCTCCATTACAGGCTTAGGTGCCATAAGTGGTACGGTTGTTGAAGCTACACGAGTCATACGCTTTACTCCTTCAGGAGTAGAGTATGCATCGCCACTAGAGTCCATGACGTAGAAGACCACTAACACATCAGATGCGTAGTTACCCTCGTTCCATGCCTTAACTGTGATAGCTAAAGGATCTCCCTCGATTACACCTTGGCGGTCAAAGGTCATCTCACCAAGCACAAATTGTGATGGTTTAATGAACAGAGTTGCCGCAACTGGTTCTCTGAGAGACTCATCGCTTCCTACATCGTATCCATTGACTATGACATCGAATTTGCGGTTACCTGCTGGTTCCCCTGCATCTTGGTCATAATCTGGAGCACCGAAGCGAACTGTAATCATTGCTTCATCATCTGGACTCATATCGAATTCGTGTGTCCAAGTGCCGTCATCATTCTGTGATGCTATAATATCTTCGAAATTATTACCATTCATCATGACATTGATTGAAATATCAAAGGCTGCACCCTCATAGGCTTTACCTTGAGCTTCCAATTCAGGATTTATACGGAATGTATTGTCAACGGTACCAATATTCTTAGCGAAGTAATCGATTTCGACTGCTAAACTTGGGAATATATCATACGTTAACTGACCGACGTCATCCTTCGTTAAGAAGAATCCATTATCAAGAGTTCTAATGACTTCAACACCACCAATGTCAACTGATCCTTCAACTCCCCGTGCACGGAAGACAAACGAGTATGCGTTGTCATCTGCTGGGTCGTAATCAAGACTATTGTATCCGAGTTTCTGTGAATCCAATGATATGTAGTATGGGTTCCAGCCACCAGAGTTACCAGTTACTGAATCGCCAACTTCTGAATGGTCGGAACCATCCATTATCGTGAATCCGTTTGCTCCCCATAGTCCTAGAGTATCAGCATCGTTCAAAGATGAACCTTTCTTCTGAGCATATACGGTGATTTCACTATCTAGTGACATCTCGTGATCAGCCCAGAATACCAAGTAAGCTGTTGCAGACCAAACACTGATGTAATTTGTTCTGGCTTGCTCATCGGCTGACTGGGAGGAAAGAACAGTTACTGAACCTTCCATCATTGGATGATACTTACAGTAATAGCTGAAGGCACCGACTTCAGTGAAAGTTAATGACCAACTATCACCAGGTCCAATATCGAATGAATCGAATTGTGCTTCTTTGTCTGTTACTGTGTGAGTTACGGTATCTGAATTAGTCCATGTGACTGTCGCACCTATCTGAACACTTGGTGCTTCAGGAGCAAAACCTACAGATTGTCCAGCAATACTTACAGCTAGTGTGTCAGTTGCAACACCTGTTTGATCCCAAGATACGCCCATAGCTCCATCGCCTACTGCTGATGGTTCATTATCGGTTGCTGCCCAATTTGTTCCACCAGTTAATACTGGAGTTCCCATCTCTGCGCTCTTACCAACAATTAACATGTGACTTGCATCATTATTAGCCATAAACAAATCAGCTAACATATCACCATTAGCATCTGCTACCTTTACTCCTGCAGTGTATATTCCTGCAGTAGTCATTCCTGGGAATGCAAATTCATGAACTGCAGATGATTCACCGGCATGTGTGACACCAGCAACATCATAGTAAGCCATACCTAAATTTCCAATAGATTCTGATGAAGACCAAAGTTCGTTGCCGCTCATATCATTCACATATGCGTATGCATAGCCTGCATCGATTGGACCAGTTGGTCCTAGGTCACCCTTTCCTGCATTCTTGAAAGAAGTAGACATTGTAAATCCTTCTCCAACTTCCAAAGTATATGGACTTGATTCAGAAGTCTGGGCAAGGTCGAAACCAAGACCGTAAACTCCTACATTATCAATTTGCCAAGTTGTTTGTCCGGCAGTATCACCGAAATATCCACCCAAGCGGAATCGAATTTGAACATTGTCAAATCCTGAACCTGTGTATGAATCTAATCTACACTGCGTCTCTACCCAACCACCTGAATTCATAACAAAGGCTTGTTCATTGTAGAACGGATGTCCATAGTATGCATAATTGTATACTAATCCACCATATCCCTCACCAGATGTTGGATTCAATGGGAACCACGTATCTCCCGCATCACTACTAATCTCAATTCGACCACCGTCATAGTAGTAAGCGTAATTTGCATTCTCAGTTCCAAAAAATGAGTACTTGTGCTTGAATACTAACTTAGCTGATGTAGCTGTTGAAAGATCGAATACTGGTGAAGTCAAGCTAGTGTCGTCACCATTGTAGGGCTGTCCATACGCGTCAGTACCTGCATCCCATACTGGTGATTGACCAGGTTCACTATCAGCTGTTGCTGATGGTATCCATTGGAAACTAGCCGGAGGTCCACCGTCTTTAGTTGAATACCAACCACTTGAATAATGTCTCTCATTCTCTTCATTATTTTTAGCTGATAGAGCTGTCTCATCTGCAGTAGTACCTACTATTGTAAACATGGTTTCTCTAGAGAGAGCAACGCTGTTGTCCCCTGCAAACTCATCAATTCCTGAAGAAGGGTTATTTCCTATCCATGTATCAAATACAATCTTGTACTCGCCTGGAACCTGGAAATGATAATCTACTCCAACTGTCTGTGATTCACCGCTACTGAAAGCGCCACCAAGACCGTTACCAGAAATATCCCAAACTTCTTCAGCTGCAACTGATTGCATACCTGTTCCTGTGAAAGATAAGGAGTCGATGTGCCAATGCTCACCGTCACCAGGCCATTGATAGGCATACATTCCTACAACGAATTTCAATCTAACATCAGTCATGCCAACGTAATCTGACATATCGAAGGTTGTTGAAACCCACTTATCCTGATCATTCATTGCTGCTCCGGACACGCCGTTACAATTTCCACAGTGAACAAATCCTCGCTGGTTGAACAATGGGTTACCGTAACCTGCATAGTTGTACATAGTTCCAGTGTATCCACCATCTGGGAAGAATGTAAGCCACTCAGTACCGCCATCGGTTGAGATTTGTACCTGTCCTCCATTATATGAGGTGTAACCTGCATAGTAGTCGAAATTCCACCTGTGTTTCATAGTCAACAACAAATCATTAGAAGTGCCTGTGAAATCCAGAGGTGCAGTTTCTACTTCTGCGCTACCGCCATCATAATACATCTGGAATTCGCCACCATCTGGACCCCATGAATTAGTCTCATCTCCATCACCTTCATCGGTGTTTAGGACAAAACCTGGAGATCCACCATAGTAACCCCAGTTAGGACAACTACCATCGCCACACTCATAATCAGTTGACCAGCCTGCTGCCGTTGCTGCTGCTTCGTTAGCATAGCTTTCCAAATCATCTGAACTGTCGTATGTTTCCAATCCCATTGGTCCTAACTGCATTCTTACCTTTGCTAGACCTGAAGTCTGAGGCTGGATACCTGCATTGATTATAGTAGCCTCTACACGAACTGTTGAATCAACACCTAGTGGATCTGGTAAATCAAAACCAGTTAGACCTACGTTATTGGTGTACACAAGTCCTGTAACTGCTATGTCATCAAGACGGAAGAATGATTCGTAATATGGGTAGTTCTGATTCAAAGTTGACCAACCCGTTACGAATCGGACTTTTACATCACTGTTTCCACAGTATGGAGTCAAATCAAATGTAGCTTTGACCCATCCCTGAGGATCTGGTGTGTAAGTGAATCCTGTCGTTGTTCCATAGAATGCATAACCTGGCTGACCACGTAATGGGTTAGCGTAGTACGCATAGTTGTAAATTGTGTGATACTGTCTATCATCCGTTACTTTAGGTGTTAGGATAGCCCATGAATCTCCACCATCATCTGATACCTGAACCTGAAATCCATCGTACGTATAGTACGCATAGAAAGACATCATCATCTGCAATTCAGCTTCAACTGGAAGAGTTAAATCCAAATCGGGTGTTGATACGTAGTTATCTGCCGGAACTGAAGCTTGGGTTCTAAAACCGCTATCCATTGAATATGCTGAACCTGCATTGGCATCACGACCACGAACATCCCAAGTATCTCCTGAACCGTATTTGATTTTGCCTGTTTCCCAGTCTCCGAAAGGAGTGCTCATATCACCATCTTCAAAGTCATCTGCGAAAATAACAAATTTTACTTCTCTGAAAACAGCAATCTGATTATTAGACATATCCTGATCGCCACCATTGTCAGCTACTTTGATAGTGACAGCCAGTTTCGTACCGACTTGCAGACCTTCTGATGCTGGGTTGAACTCATTTCCTGTAGTTGTAAAGAAATCAACTATAGTCGATTCTTTAAAGCCTAAGGATGTTATAGAATGAGTTTCAGTAGCATATGTTGTATCCGCTTCCTTTACAGTAGTTACTACGTCATCTACTCTCATGTAAGAGTCGTAGTAGTACGTATTATCATACTGATTGAAACCTACTACCCAACGGAATTTTACATCACTGTAACCAACGAAGGAATCCAAATTAACTTGTTGAGCCTTCCATGGTGATTCGTGACAATTGTAGCAGTATGCTTGTTGTATATTGTAATAAGTCCATGCAGCTTTATTATTTGATGATGTAAATATTGGGTTAGAATATGTGTTGTACGTAGTACCATAATATCCGCCTCTTGTGAAAAGATCGTCAGATACATATGCCCACGTATTACCGCCATCTACTGAAGATTCGAAGTATGCTCCTTCATACATGTAGTAAAACTGATGTGAAAGTTTGAAATCCATAGTCAAACCTATTGCATTAGATGTATCTATCGATGGAGTGGCTAGATAACTCAAAGCAGGTGGATTTGGTCCCAATGTTGATGTTGGGGTGCCACTGTATGAACCTGAACTGCTCTTTTCATGTATCCAAACTTTGTCATCATTGTTGAAGGCACTCTGATAACTGTATGCATAGTTACTTGAAATATAAACATCTCCAGCGGATGATACAGCTATGCCACCATGGTAAGTATTAGCTCCTACGTACGAACTGAAAAGAGTTGTTGATGATGTTGCGCCAGTTGCAAACCTCTTCAATCCACCATAATAGGATGAATAATAGTATCCACTTGTGTAAACGTACTCATCAGTAATAGCTAAGTCATTACTGTATCTAGCGTAAGTATAAAGTTGATTGTAGCTTGAAGCAGAGTATAGACCATCGCTTGATCTCTCGTATTGCCTAATACGGCCGTTGAATTCACGGTATATTATGTACAAATCACCTGTACTATCATCTACCCTTATTCCCTGTGCATAGTAAGATGCAGATACACCGTTTCCATATGCAAAGTTGCCATCTAATGACATATCAGATGAATCTAAAATTATTACTTTACGATAAGATGTACTGTACTGCGTTTGTAGAACATATACTTGACCACCATATTCTGTCAATGATGTTCCGTATCTTACGTTAGTGCTGTTACATGCTGCTGGAGTGCTACCTGGGTTAGCTATTGACCATTTACAGACTTTTGTCTGGTAGCCATACATCCCATTTGGTCTAGCCAAAGTATAGTAGTAAGTTCCATCATCTGTAACATCTAGTACGTCATTGAGGTACACGTAGTTCGCAGCTATAACTGTAGTTACAGTATTTGTACTTACAGTTATCTTCTTGATACTGTCTGATCCTTTGTCTGCAACTAAGATATTTGTTCCATCAAAATACAATTTATGATTATCGTTGAAAAGTCCACCGAGTGTTGTTGATTTACGACCTGAAGACCATGAGCCATCATCTGGGCCACCTTCATCACCGTAATTGTAGTTACCTTTACCATCATTGGCATTAGTAGTCCATCCATCGCCTCCCTGAATTGAACCATGTGTAAAGCCCTCGCCACCGTCATCGAAAGTGTATTCGTTTATAGTTTCCTTAACTGTGAAAATCGAAGCTGTAACATCAATACCTGTTTCGGGCTGTGGAGTACAACTTCCTGCTGTGTCACAATTTACACCGTGATTAGCAACAGTTGCTGAAATGATATTGTTATCGGCTAATGACATAGGGTCAGGAATTGAAGCTGACTTCAACCTGAGGTCATTCCTTGGAGGTGGAGGAGGTGAGAAAGTTACTGCAGTACTATCTGAGATAGCTGAAGGTGATCTTCTGTACACATACTCTAGACCCGTTAATTCACCATGGCCATTTCCCTGAATTCCTGATGTTAGCCATTCATTATCTGAAGAGTAACCACCATTAGCATCTTTGTACTGCATAGTAATTTCATTGCTTCCTTCATCCAAAATAACCTGCCAAGTCAAAGCGTTAGCTGCTGCTGTGCCTGGACATTGGTAAACTGAAGGATACCATGCTCCTTGATCTTGATATTGGACAATTAATTGTCTGTTAGGCGCAGTTCCAATAGTGTCGTAATAAACACCTGCATTAGGATTGCTTGCCCTACAGAAACCGCCATCAAACCAACCTGGTATAATCGCGTTACCTAGATTTGCGTAAGGGATGCGCTGGGGAGTCCATAAATTAGAAACGCCGTTCATACCTAAATTGATATAACCATTGTCTCCACCATTACCCCAAGTCGTAAATTCCTTCTCATAGAATTCAAAGGTGAATCCTATATCTTTTGCGGCTTGACCACCGTCAGTACTGCTGCTAATAAGCAACGTACCATCTCCGCCTAGGGCGGGAACGATTTCAATCCAACTATAGGTAGGACCGCCTGAAGCTTCATTGCTGTCCTTAAAAGTATAACCGTAAGAATCTGTTCCGGTTCTTGCCGATGCCACTGGGGCGAATAGCACTAGAGTGCTTGCGACCATAGACACGACGACCACGATAGCCATTAGCTTCGTAGCCCAATTTTGCTTGTTTACATTACTAGTTTCTTGCATATGTACACACCTTGGTTGAGTCCTTGTATCAGTGGGCTTGCGCCCATTGAAGGGTACCTACTATGACGCCATTGTAATATAAAGGTTAGTATTTTATTTTTTAAGAACGAATGAAACTACTTTAAAACCAAGGTACTCGTCTTATTAATGAACATCGGTATTCTAGCTCTACAAGGTGCTGTTTCGGAACATAAGAGCTGTATGTGTAACTTGGGAACTGATGTAATTGAGGTAAGAAAACCGAATGATCTAAACGGAATTCATGGTTTGATAATGCCTGGTGGAGAATCTACTACTTTGAGAAAATTACTTAAAAATTCAGGATTATGGGTGGCAATTAAAGAAATGGATTTACCTATAATGGGAACTTGTGCAGGAGCGATTCTATTAGGTAAGTGTGATGATGAAACTTTTACAAAAATGGATATTGAAATCAATCGGAATTATTATGGGCGGCAAAAAGATTCTTTTGAAGCCAGTATTACTCTAGAAAACAAAAATGTGTTTAATGGCGTTTTCATAAGAGCTCCTGTAATCACGTCTGTGGGGGAGAAAGCTACAGCAATAGCATGGAAAGGAGAGGAAATCGTAGGATGTATAGAAGGTAAAAATATGGCTTTGACGTTTCATCCTGAATTAACTAGCGATTTGACGTTTCACAAAATGTGGAAAGATAGGTTAAAATGAAGGATCCAAAAGGAAGAACTAAACCTGGTTTTGAACATCATATATTCATATGTGAAAATAAACGAGATGAGGAGCACCCTAGAGAATGTTGTTATGACAAAGGTGGCAACGATATAAGGCTTAGATTCAAACAAGAAATTATCCGTAACAAATTAACTGGTAAAGTTCGAGCAAATAAAGCCGGATGTCTTGATTTTTGTGAACAAGGACCTACTGTGGTAGTGTATCCTGAGGGAATCTGGTATAGAATAGCTGATTCTGAGAAAGATGTTAAGGATATAGTCAAACAGCATTGTATAGAGAAAAAAATAGTCAAAAGGTGTCAAATTAAGTTGTGAAAATGGTGCGGGGGGAGGGATTCGAACCCACGTACCACTAAGGATCGGATTTTGAGCCCGACGCAATTGGCCAGACTATGCGACCCCCGCACTTTATTTCCACGAAGGTAGCACTATTTTAGGCGCGCGGTTATTTGAATCGTTCCTGAGATTGCCAAACAGCTCCAATCAGGTGTCGGATTATTCTAGCTGCAAGTGCAGATGTATTGCCATTATCGTATTTTGGACAAACTTCTACACAATCAAAACCAACAATTCTATCTGCAAAAAAGTTTATAGTTTGCAGAACCTCATAAGGCGTCATACCAAAGGGCTCAGGAGTGCCGACTCCGGGTGCGAAGGCTGGATCTATTACATCCATATCTAAACTGAGATAGACAGGGCCATCTAATTCATCGATTACATCAGTTAGATATTCTCGTAATTCAGTCCATCCCGATTCAATGAATTTGAGACCAATTGCCCGTGCTTCTGATATCTCAGATTGTGACACTGAACGGATACCTATTGAACGGACTTTGTCTAACCCCACTATTTCACTAACGCGTCTAGTAACTGTTGCATGGGACTTAGGATTACCTTCGTATTCATGTCTAAAATCTAAGTGTGCATCCAATATTACTACTGATAAATTTGGATATTTGGAATGAACTGCTTGAACTGCTGCAGGAGTTAACGAGTGCTCGCCACCTATACCTATCGGAAATTTGACTGCATCTACTATCTTTGAAACTAACTCAGTCAAAGACTTTTCATTCTTATCTTGGTTTTTGGTAATCTTTAGATTGCCCCAATCATTAGCTGAAACATCACACAAATCGATTCCTAATTCCATCAAATAGGTTTCAAAGTTGTAACTATGCTTCCGAATTTCATCGGGAGCTTTTGAGGCTCCTTTCCTAAAACAAGCTGTTCCATCATATGGATATCCATAAAATACAAATTTGGCATCATTGAAAGATGCTTCTGCGTCTGCAAAGAATTCCGTCACGTTAGTCTGTTACCAGCTTACGACCCATAGCAGATAGAAAGACAATCTCATTTCCAGGTTTCATATTTTCATGGAATTTATCGGGGATGTCTCCCAAAGGAATGTTGAAAGTCTCAAATGTTTCAAGATCCATCATTTGAACTTCGGAACCCATATTAGCTAATATCTGAGCTTTACGTCTATCTACAAGTGGAACGTGAACTTTATGTTTAACTGGATGTACTAAAGACCTTTTTTGTTTATCAAAAAGACCAATAGCAACCATACGTGCTTTGGCTTCACCGTGTTTTCCAGGTTTAGAGGTAACATACTCTACCAATTTACAAGGCTCATCATCAATAACGATGTATCGCCCAACTTTTAATGTTCTTATTTCTCTAATTTCTGTTTGGCTCATTTTAAATTACCATTCCAATTCACGCCATTGGTCATCTGAAAGGTAGCCATACAAAGTATTTCTACCTGAAATATTGCGACGCATCTTGTTGAATAAATCGACAGCTACTTCTAATGATTGGTCACCTGTATCTTCGTGCAAAGCTTCCAATTTTTCAATTAACTGTTCCACTGTAATCATGGGACTCAAGTTCTCATTAAGCCAGCAGTAGTTAATTCTTCCTTTATATTTCTAACTGCATTTTTGATATCATTTACTTCTCTTGCTCCAACACAAACCATTTTTCCACTACCGAACAGAAGTAGAACAACCTTAGGATCATCCATTCTGTAAACTAACCCAGGGAAAGCTTCAGGTTCGTATTCTACATTCTCAAAACCGAGAGACATTGCAATCTGGATTAAGTTCAAAGTTGATTCCAAATTTGTAGTTGCGACTATATTCTGAATTACTATATCTGGTTCATCCTTCACAGGCATGTCCAAAACTCTGAGTTCATCTACAACTTTATTGATTGCGACATGTACATCAGGAATTGACCGAGCGCCAGTACAAACAACTTTTCCACTTCTAAAAATTAGAACAGCCGTTTTTGGCTCAGCTAATTTGTAAATAAGTCCTGGAAATCTATCCTGATCATATTCGGCCCCTTCTAACTGAAAGGCAATGTCTTGAAGCATCAATTCTTTTCCAATTGACGCACTTGCTACAACGTTCACCACTATTATTTCTGCCATATAAAACACCACTGGGGAGAATTGAGTATATAAAGTGTCTATTTAAAGATTTAAATACTATGCTCCAAAAAAATTATTGAATTAAAGAAATGATTTCTTGTGGATTGTCTGTTCCAAATACATAGTATTTCCCATTAGTTGCTTCTATTTCAATACCTTTCTGAAGCCACACAACATAACCTATTCTCCATTTTCCATTTTTGCCCCCTCTTCCAATCCTCCAACCTAAACCTCCAAATTCTCGTATTGGATGATATGGTATCTCTTCAATTGAATTTATTTCACTTGGTTGAAGTTTCTTATTCCAAGCTGGAAAACCAAATTGTATTGCTTTATCATCAAAGATTTTAACAGAATAAAAAGACATATTGTAAGTTGCAAAAATTCCAAAAGATATTCCAATTAAAGGTAAGAATATGAGATACCCCATGGAACCTCTCGTAGTGTATACAAGAAAAAAAACCATACCAATAAAAAACAAAACAAACAACAATGCCAAATATGTTACTTTTTTTTCCTCATAGACTACTGTTTGAGGATAATATGTTGCCATACCTTTTGACTCTACTGGGCCATATTAACCTTTTTTATCATGGTTGTATCTCATCAAATTCCAATGGGAAAATATGCTACTTCTATAGATGATGTGCGTGCTGCTGCCAAACGCATAAGGGGAGTTGGACACAGAACTCCGATTTTAACCAGTAAAACTTTGGATCAATTGGCAGGACGTAAACTTTTCTTCAAATGTGAAAATTTCCAGAAGATTGGAGCTTTCAAATTTAGAGGTGGCTGGAACGCAATTTCTATGTTAAGTGATAAAGATGCTAAAAAGGGAGTTTGTACACACAGTAGCGGAAATCATGCTCAAGCTGTTGCTTATGCTGCACTCAAAAGAGGAATTCCGGCCTATATTGTAATGCCAAATAACTCGCCAGGTGTTAAGTTAGAAGCTGTAAAGGGATATGGGGCAAATATTACTCTGTGTGAACCGACTTCAGAAGCGAGACAAACCACTCTAGAGAAAATATCTGAAAAAACGGGTGCAGAAGTAATTCACCCATTCAATAATCCAAATGTCATAGCTGGCCAGGGAACTGCAGCCTTAGAAATGATTGAAGATCTTGGGAACTTAGATGCTATAATTGCTCCAATAGGTGGTGGTGGACTCATGTCTGGTACTTGCATTACTACGCGTAGTTTATTACCTAACACAAAATTATTTGGTGCTGAACCTAAAGGAGCTGATGATGCTTACCGCTCCCTTAAAGAAGGAAAAATGCTTCCTCAAGAAAGTCCAAATACAATCTGTGATGGTTTACTGACTGGCCTAGGTGAAAACACCTGGGACATACTAAAGGATCACTTAAATGCGATATACACCGTTAGCGACGACGAGGTAATAAAGGCAATGAAGCTAATTTGGGAAAGAATGAAGATTATAATTGAACCCAGTTGTGCAACTCCTGTAGCAGCAGTTATGAGTCCTGAATTCAAAGAATTAAAGGGCATTGAAAAAGTAGGAATTATACTAACTGGCGGAAATATCGATTTGTCGAAAATTCCATTCTAGAATTATGGCGGGCCTGCAGGGATTCGAACCCTGGATCTTCTGGTTAGAAGCCAGACGCCCTTCCAGGCTAGGCTACAGGCCCTAATTCAGTTGCACAAGAGGTGGGTTTTAGTGGTTTTGTTATCAGTGAACTTCACTCCCATCCTCTATTTCTTTATCAGGTTGTAATAAACTAACTATTCCTTTGCCTTCCGCCGCAAGCAACATTCCATTTGATTCTTCACCCCTAAATTTAGCTGGAGCTAAATTGACGAGAACAGAAATCTTTTTGCCAACAAGATCATCAGATTCATAAATTCCACGCAGTCCCGTTACAATTCTCCTTGTTGGACCTCCTAAATTGACATCCAAAAGCCAAAGCTTATCGGCATTAGGGTGGGCTTCAACCTTCTCCACCGTTCCTATTCGTATATCCAATTTCTTGAAATCATCAAACGTTATCTCTGGTTTGACGTTAGCTAGCTCGTTTGTTTCCTCAGGGGGCATTTCTTTCTCCAAAATTTCTTGCATGTTCAATTTACTGAACAATGGCAAAGGTTGCCGTAGTTTGAATTCAGTTTTGTATTCTAATGCTGAATCCCAACCATTATCGTCAATTTTTCCTTCCTGATTCAAATATTCCCATGCTTTTTGGGATGATTTTGGAAGGAAAGGAGTCATCATTACCGATAAACTCCTGCATAAATTCAAAAATGTTACTAATGTAGCTTCACATGCTTCGCGATCGGCCTTTAATTGCTTCCATGGAGCAGCTTCATTCAATTCTATATTGCCTGTTTGAGACAATTCCATAATTGCTTGAAGAGCACGTTTGAATTTACATGCTTCAAGAGCCTCAGAAATTCGACTATGAATTTCTGATATTTTATCATTAAGTGAGGGGATCGTAGATTCCTTGGAACTTAGGCCATCAGGATAATTTTTCTGTGCAAAAGAGATTACTCTGTGCATCAAATTACCATAATTTCCAATCAATTCATTGTTTATGCGGGTAACATAATCTTCCCAAGTAAAATTCGTATCTTTTTGTTCTGGCATTGTGGATGCTAGATAGTAGCGCAAGAGTTCAGAATCGTATCTGTCCAGATAGTCTGGCATCCAAACACCATGTTTGCGTGACTTTGAGAACTGGGTTGAATCCAATAGCAAATATTCATTCGCCGGAACATCATGAGGTAGATGAAGGCCACAACCTGACAACATTGCTGGCCAAATTATAGTATGAAACGGAATATTATCTTTGGCCATGAAATAATAATGTTCGGCTGAATCATTTTCCCACCATTCTTTCCAGAGATCAGGCTTACCTTGATTCTTAGCCCAGTGAAGTGAAGCTGAGTAGTAACCCATTACAGCTTCAAACCATACGTACATTCTCTTTTTCTCATAACCTTTTCTTGGAATATCAATACCCCACTCTAAGTCACGAGTGATTGCACGATCAATTAATCCTTCTTCAAGCCAATTACGTGTAAAATTGATAACTGAAGGACGCCAATGTTCTTTGCCTTCAGATAACCATTCTAATAATGAATCTCTAAAAGCAGAGAGTTTGAAGAAAAGATGTTCTGTTTCCCTAAACTCAATTTTAGCGTCGGGATTTAGCTTGGGGCGTGGATTCTTTAATTCCTTTGAATCCAAAG
Organism: Candidatus Poseidoniia archaeon; assembly: GCA_029941645.1. Taxonomy (GTDB): domain Archaea; phylum Thermoplasmatota; class Poseidoniia; order MGIII; family CG-Epi1; genus CG-Epi1. Next base: position 955 of record JAPYSZ010000019.1, on the reverse strand, counting down.
TCTTTCCACAGTCATCACATTGATCGCCTCTTGCTGATTCATAATTACAGTGTGGGCATGTTCCCTCAACATATCGATCTGGCAAAAATTGTTTAGCGATTGGATCATAGGGCTCTTTGGATACTCTAGGTTCAATATATCCGGCCTTATCAAGTGTGTCTAAAATCCATCTGGCAGATTCAAAATGTTCTTCAGTATGTGTATGTGAAAATAAATCAAAAGATATGCCCATATCTTCTATTGATTTGCTATTGATACCGTGATAATGCATTGCAACTTCTTCGGGAGTTTTACCTTCCTGTTGCGCTGTAACCGTTATTGGAGTTCCGTGCATATCGCTTCCACTAACCATCAAAACCTTGTTTCCTTTCAAACGATGGTAACGCGCGAATATGTCGGGTGGCAGATAGCATCCTGCCATATGGCCAAGATGCAGAGGGCCATTGGCGTAGGGCCAAGCCACACACACGAGGATGTGCTTCACAAAGACGCAAATTTCGTGCTATATATGAAGCATGGCTAGTAAAAAAGAACTATCAAACTTATGAAACTATTCCAAATCATATGAGCTATCATACTCGGTACAATACTGCCAGTTCTAACACGAAGCCAACCATAAAGCAAACCTCCGCCAAATGCCATCCCAATTGCGATAGGTTCATGGACTATAGCAAATATGAAAGCTGACAATACGATAGCAGGAGTTTTACTATAACATCTTAGGAACATTCCCAAAACAAAACCTCGAAATAGCAACTCTTCCAAAATTGGTGTTAATATGGATACCGAAACTGCTGTGATTATAGCAGAAATTTGTGACATTTCCTTGAGGGCAGTTATAACTTCTTGATTTTCAGCATCAGGGAAAAAATAAAATGTGAATAGTATGTGAAGTGGCTTGACAACAAAAATATCGATTAAAAATGCTATTCCTATCAGTTTCCAAGTATCAAAA
>JAPYSZ010000018.1 GCA_029941645.1 Candidatus Poseidoniia archaeon | reverse complement strand
TTTAGGAATTCGCTTAGGTGAAATAAGCCTGCATTAACCCGAAAATTCTTCAACCTTCTTCAAATATACATTAAAAAACAAGAATATAATTAATACTAAAAAGAAAATAGCTTTGGGAATTGTAAATTTTAGCATTCCTGTATAATCTACACTGTGTCTTTCTCTCATAACCTCTCTCTCTAATAAAACCATAGATGCTGTGATTAACATTATTAACAACATGGTTAACCATTGGAATTTTGGAAACAGCACCCCTCGTGATGACGAAAAGAATAAATCTAGGGCAATAAATATCACTGAAAGTGTTGTCAGGAAACCCATAAATGCTGAGTAAAAAGAAAGACCGAAAGATGTCAATGCCATCTCCTGGTCCTTGCCTCTTGTCTTTATCCTTTGATTAAGTCCATACTTTAGAAAGGCAAAATTTGCTATAGTAAAAGAAATCAGAAGTAACCCAAAATAGAGAACTGACCTTTTGTAAAATTGCGTCATTGGACTTTCCCAACCTACAAAATCCTCCTCGAAGATTGAATCATGAAGATTGTTTGCTCCTTGTTGTGTAACGTCAAGTGAGGTGAAGACTAAGACGTAATTATTATCTGGATTAACGATTATTCGCTGACCGTGCAAACCTGATGCAATGTAAAATCCGTCATGTACCCACCATAAGTATCCGTAATCACTCGGTGGACGAACCGAGTACACAAAATCCACATTCTCTGGCATATGCTCTGATGTTGATTCTTGAACCCATTCCTTAGATACCAATTGTTCCCCTTCCCAAACTCCATCTTGCAAGAACAATTGACCAAACTTTGCCATTTCTCTAGAAGTCAAGTATAATCCAAATCCACCATATATCAATCCTGAATCGTCCATTCCCCATCTTGGATTCTGGATTCCCAGTGGATGAAATAGGGTTTCATTGGCAAATTCCATTAATGACGTGTTTGATTGAATCTCAATGATTCTGTTAAGAATTGATGGTGCATATGAATCATAAACCCAAGAATATCCCGGTTCGCGACTTACTGGCCTATTCAGAACATGCAGAGCTACTGAGCCTTCTACAGGAGGTGCAAATGTTGGATCCACTCCATAATCAAAGCCTGACGTCATAGTCAAAACGTGCTTTATCGTAACTCTTTGCTTTTCTGGTGAATCATTATCAAATGTTGTGTTCGGAAAATAACTGACGATTGGATCATTAACGCTACCAATAATTCCTTGGTCTATCGCTATTCCAATCAATGTTGAAGTAAAACTCTTGGTTACTGAGTACGTATTAAATTCCGTCCTGTAAGTAAAATCATTGTAATATTTTTCCCTAACTATTGTTCCCTGATTTACAACCAGTACACTATTCGCTGGATATTCGTAATCATCTATATTCTTTAGCATCATATCAAATTCATCTGCCATCTCAAACTCGGAATCTAAATTTACTGTCCAGCCATCATTTTCAAGGTCATACCTCTTCTCGCCAGCGTGTTCATAATAGGAGAAAATATCTCGAAAATGACTATTGTGATAAGTCGTCATTAAAAGAATCAGGACTATTGTAAATGCGATAAAGGCCTGGCTCTTGTTATAATTGTCCAATTTAACCAGGTAATTTGTGTGGTTTAGATAAGTTGCCTTCCATTAGCTTAATCTCATCAATTCCGTTTATCACTATCTTAGGATTTATTTCTAGCTCAGCGTCTGCGATTTTATCTTCGTAATCTAACCTAGAAAGTATATATTTCATGCAATTTATTCTCGCTTTTTTCTTATTGTCCGATCTTATTACAGTCCATGGAGATAAAGTTGTATTTGTCTCAAGAAGCATCTGGAACTTACGCATACTATACTCACCCCATAATTCCTGTGCTTGCATATCTACTGGCGATAATTTGTACTGTTTTAAGGGATCTAGAGCCCTCTTTTCAAATCGTTTTAATTGCATTTTCTTTGAAACTGAGAAATACAATTTTATTAATATTATTCCTTCTTTAGTCAACATTCGTTCGAAAACTGGCGCATATTTCAAAAAACGTTTATGTTGTTCATCTGTACAAAAACCCATTACTGGTTCAACCATAGCTCTGTTGTACCAACTTCTATCAAAAATTACAATTTCACCTGCTGAAGGTAAATGATCTGAATAACGCTGAAAATACCATTGGGTTCTTTGCCTGTCGCTAGGTTTCTCCAATGCTACTACTCTTGCACCACGGGGATTTAGGTGCTCTCGAATGCGCTTAATTGTACCGCCTTTGCCTGCAGCATCACGACCCTCGAAAAGTAATACTATACGCTTACCTGTTTCTCGAACATGTGTTTGTAATTTCAAGAGTTCGATTTGTAATTTGAGTTTCTCTTCTTCATACTTTATAGTCGACTTTGGAATCCAAATCTGAACTTTATCATCGGAAGCTTTGGAATCTTTGTTTTTTAGGGCTTCACCTTCAGATAGTTTAACCTTGCTTGAATTAGTCACGGAATGTTCGCACTGTAGTGCTGAATATAATAGTTATTATTCTAAATTTCTAATTCTGGAGAATACTCGCCATTGCAGGCTTTAGAATTCATCTCCGCTCTATGATAAAAAGTAGCATAGGTTGTCTCAAGATTGACATTATTACCATTCCAAGCATGTAATGCTGATTGTTGAAGTGCACGGCCATATGAAAAACTCAAAGACCAAGGATAATCTCCCATTGCATTCATAGCATTCAAGTGCTCTGTAGCTTCTGTTTCAGATTGGCCACCTGAAAGGAAAACGATTCCAGGAACTTCCTCGGGAACTGATGCTTTTAGACATTTAACTGTCATTTTTGCAACTGTGTTCATATCTCCCTGAACTGGGCAATCTTTACCTGAAACTACCATATTTGGTTTCAATAAAATTCCTGGCAAATAAACACCTTCATTATTTAATTCTTCAAAAACTGCCTTGAAACTCTTTTCAGATACTTCATAGCAGGTTTCAATTGTGTGATCTCCATCCATCAAAACTTCAGGTTCGACAATCGGAACTAATTCTGCATCCTGACAAGCTTTAGCATATTTAGCAAGTGCAGAAGCATTAGCTCGGATACACTCTTCTGTTGGAATACTATCTCCGATAATAATAACTGCGCGCCACTTGGCAAAACGGGCACCTAATTTGTAATAATCTAAACACCGCTCATACAATCCATCCAATCCTTTCGTTAGCTTTTCAGAAGGTGAATTATCCATAGGATGAGCGCCCTTGTCAACTTTAATTCCAGGATAAACTCCTTTTGATTCAAGAATTACTGATAATCTTGTTCCATCTTCTGCTTTTTGTTCCAACGTTTCTTCAAAAAGAATTACACCTGAAATAAAATTCTCCATCCCGTCCGTATCAAATAATGCTTGACGAAAATCTCTGCGATTTTTCTCTGTATTTTCCTGATTAATTAAGGCTAATCTTTTCCCCATCGTAGGGGTGCTCTCATCTGCTGCTAAAATTCCTCTTCCGGATGCAACTATTGCACTAGCCACTTTAGCTAAACTTTCTTTGTTCATAATCTCACAAAACGGCCTGAATAAAACAATTTAGGGTTTACTTTTGACCAATTGATATTAACATATTTTGGAACCAGGATTGATTTGTATCGAATTCCTTGCCCCCTTTGATTAACTGCAAGTCGATTAGTCCTAGTTTACCATCGTTATTATCATCTAAACCAACCAAACCACTTTCTCCATGCAATGCAAATTCGGCAGCTAAAAATGCAGATTTCTTAATCAAATCGAGATCTCTCTCACCAGGTTTTGCAGAACGGGCAAAGTAACCACTTTTCTGAATCAAGGTTTTATCGGCATCTAATACTTTCGCAAATTGCTTTGCAAACCATTGCCCTGGATTAATATCATCTAAACGTACATGTCCAAAAGCGTCACGAGGGACTTCTTGTCCTTGGGATTCAAGTTCACGAACTATTGTATCCATTCCAGCTCCTTCGCTCAAAAATATGTTTACACAATCATTTTCATTCATACATTTACGGAGTCTCTGGGATTCTTTTTGAAAATTGACAACCGTTTCTGGAATATAAACTGCATGAACGTCCCATCTTTCTTTGGAAATATTTAATTCCGGAAGAAATTTCCTGTTTTCTAATAATTTTCGGTATTCGTAAGCTGTTGATGCTGTAAGCCATCCACAATGACGACCCATTACTTCATGGATTATTAATTGGCGACGACTTGTTGTATTCTCATTCGCAATGTTTTCGAAAAAAATAGCACCTTGTTCAGCGGCAGTCCATGCTCCCAAAGTCTGCTCAACAGGCACCACGTCATTATCAACTGTTTTTGGCAAGCCAACTACTGTCAATTTCGTACCCTTTTTCTCCAGATGCCGTGCTAAAGCTGCAGCCATAGTATTAGTATCATCTCCACCTATTATGTGAAGTATATCTATTCTATCCTTAAAAAGTTGATTTGCTGCAACATCCAAAGGATCTTGGCCTTCTGAAACATATCCTTTTTTTACACAATCATCAACATTAGTCAATTTTACACGACTATTACCAATTGGTGTACCTCCAAAATCATAAAATATTTCGTAATTCTCTTTAACGTTTTGTGAAAACGTTACGCTTTCCCCAAGTAACAACCCTCTGTAACCATGTTTATAACCTATAATTTCAGAATCTGGAGAGATTTCATTGTATTTTTCGATTAACCCTCCTACTGCTGCTGAAAGGCAAGGTGCAATTCCGCCGCTTGTCAATAGCGCTACTCTTGGCATGGTGTGCGAAAGAGCAGGGATGTTAAAAATTGTTGCGGTTTTTTTTGGTTAAGCCTTTTATATACTAATCGCTATAAGACAAACTAATTATCAATTCATAATGTCTGAGCTTGTAGATTAAGCATGGCTATTACCGTGAATAAATCATCAAATCCACCCTTTTGAGAGTAGAATTTAAATAAACCACCTAACTGGCCAAAAGCTCCAGTAATCATCGGACTAACGGTTAGAGGACACGAGGGCCTGTAGCTCAGCTAGGTAGAGCGTCCGGCTTTTAACCGGACGGCCAAGGGTTCGAATCCCTTCAGGCTCGCCATGATGATTTATTGGAAAGGATGCCAAAATGAATGATAACGTATTGTGGTTAAACAAGCTCGTACCGAAACATGTTTTACTTGAGGATTCTGAAATTGAGAGTATATTGGAGCCCTTGAATATAATTAAAGAACAGTTACCTAAAATTTTACTCAAAGATCCTGCATTGAAGGCTCTTGATCAAGAAGCAAAACCTGGAGATGTTGTAGAAGTTCATAGAGTAAGCGAAAGTGCCGGTTCAAATTTGGCTTACAGAGTGGTGGTGGAAGAATGAACAGCAATAGACAATTAATCAAATCATTTTTCAAGAGTAGAAGTATTTCAGGTCCAAGTGCGGCACTGGTAAATCATCAATTAGGTTCATTCAATGATTTTTTACCTCATGAGAAAAATGCAGCTCCTTGGATGCAGAGAGTTGTTGACAATATTTCAGTCGGGGCAGATGAATCTCTAAGAGGTGCAATTAGGTTAGAATTAGGTGATTTAGATGTTGTTGTAAATCTAGGCAAAATTCGGATTGGAAGACCTATGGTCTATGAAGCTAATGGTTCACAAACTGAATCCATACCTATGATGGCTCGATTGCGTAATATGACCTATTCAGCTCCAATTTTTCTTAATTTTACAATAATTGAAGAGGGCATTGAAATTGAAGAAGTTGAAGAAGAAGTTGGAAATATGCCAGTTATGGTTAAATCTATTCTATGTAATTTACACCGGAATTATTTGACTGGTGAAAACTCAAGCGACGAAGAATACAAGAATGGTCTCAAATCAAAATCAGAGGATCCTGAAGATCCTGGTGGATATTTTATTGTAAATGGTACTGAAAGAGTACTTGTTTGTCTTGAAGATTTAGCCCCAAACAGAGTTATGGTTGAAAGTGAACAGCGTTACCAAAGACAAACTGAATTGGCTAAAGTTTTTTCACAGAGAGAAGGTTTTAGAGCGCTTACTGTTGTGGAAAAGAAAAAGGATGGAATTCTTAACGTTTCAATACCTGTAGCTTCAGGTCAAGTGCCTCTTGCAGTCTTGATGATGGCATTAGGTATGGAATCTGCGGATGAAATTATGAGTAATATAAATCCTGGAAATAAGAGCGAAATGCAAAACTTAGTTTTGGCGAATATTGAAGAAGTACACAATACTGAAGGAATCTACACTACTCAAGAAGCACTCGAATATTTGGAACGAAGATTTGCTGCTGGACAATCAAAAGAATATCGAAGAAAGAGAATTAACTACATTTTGGATAATACGCTCCTTCCGCATCTAAATACTAATTTTGAATCAAGATCAAAAAAAGCAGTATTCCTAGGTCGTATGGCCCGTGAAGTTTTAGAATTAAATAGAGGTGAAAGAAAGCCTGATGACAAAGATCATTATGCTAACAAGAGATTGAAACTAGCTGGAAATTTAATGGAAGAACTATTCCGTTCTGGACTTCAAGCATTGCTCAATGATATGAAATACCAAATGGAACGTTCATATTCGAAAAGAAAGGAGAATAGAGTTCATCATGCAGTTAGAAGAGACGTTCTGACGAATAAAATTATGCACGCAATGGCTACGGGTAATTGGACTGGTGGAAGGGCTGGAGTTTCTCAATTGTTAGATAGAACTTGTAACATGGCCACACTTTCTCACCTTAGAAGAGTTATCTCTCCTCTTACAAGATCTCAGCCACACTTCGAGGCGCGTGATTTACACCCTACTCAATTTGGAAGATTATGTCCAAATGAAACTCCAGAAGGTCAAAATTGTGGGCTAGTCAAGAATTTAGCCCTTATGGTGGATGTTTCTGAAAATGTACCGAATGAGATTGTGCTTCAAACTTTAGAGGATTTAGACATTAAGCCCATTGAAGAAGGTGGTTCTGAAGACGGAAAGGTTTACTTTAATGGAGATTTAATTGGCATACACAATGCTCCTGAAGATTTAGTAGCTGAAGTTCGTCAAAGAAGAAAAAAGAATCTTATTAGTGATGTTGTTAATATTCGATATGATGACTCGCTAAATGATGTGATTATCAATAGTGATCCTGGAAGAATTAGGCGACCTTTAGTTGTTGTTAATCGAAACAATAGGATCGCTTTGAAGAATCGTGATGTTGAAAATCTTATTGAAGGCAAATATGTTTGGGAAGATTTGATTAAGAAAGGAGTTATTGAATATATTGACGCTGAAGAAGAAGAAAATTGTTTAATAGCTTTAGATAAAGATGCTTTGAAAACTAACAAAAAAACGCATCATTATACCCATATGGAAGTTGATCCTATGGTAATTTTAGGTGTTGCGACTTCTAACGTACCGTTCCCTGAACACAATTCATCACCTAGATGTACTATGGGTGCCGGTATGTCAAAACAATCCTTAGGAATGGGACAAGCCAATTATCGTCTCAGGCCAGATACGCGAGGACATCTATTGCATTATGCACAAAGACCTATGGTTCAAACTGAAGCAATGAAATATAATACTTTGAGAAAAAGGCCTGCTGGTCAAAATATGGTGGTTGCCGTTATGTCTTATCATGGATATAATATGGAAGATGCTCTAATATTCAATAGAGGGTCTATTGACCGAGGTCTTGGTAGATCTACATTCGTAAGAACGTATATGTCTGAAGAAAGAAGGTATCCTGGAGGACAAGAAGATCGTTTCGTAATACCTGGACCTGAAGTAAGAGGTGCTCGTTCTGAAGAAGCTTATTTCTATCTTGAAGAAGATGGATTAATTTATCCTGAAATAGATTTACACGGAAAAGAAGTTCTAATTGGTAAAACTAGCCCACCTAGGTTCTTATCAGAGCCAACTGATTTCCTAAGTCCTCAAAAAGTTAGAGAATCATCATTAACTGTAAGGCATGGAGAAAAGGGAGTTGTTGATTCCGTTATGCTATCTGAAACTGAAAATGGTTCGAGAATAGCTAGAATCAGAGTCCGAGACCAAAGAGTTCCTGAAATGGGTGATAAATTCGCAAGTAGGCACGGTCAGAAAGGAGTTATTGGACATATGGTTCCTCCTGAAGGAATGCCATTCACGGAGCAAGGAATTACTCCTGACCTGATAATCAATCCTCATGCAATTCCTTCACGTATGACTGTAGCTCATGTTCTCGAAATGATTGGAGGAAAAGTCGGGAGCATGGAGGGAAGACCTGTTGATGGAAGTGCATTCTCTGGAGAAAAAGAAGTAGATTTGAGAAAGAGCCTAGCTGATTATGGTTTCAAACACAGTGGAAGAGAAGTATTGTACGATGGACAAACTGGACGCCGCATAGATGCTGAAATTTTCATTGGAGTTATCTACTATCAGAAGTTACATCACATGGTTTCTGGTAAACTGCATGCTAGGTCACGTGGACCTGTACAGCTTCTTACGAGACAGCCTACCGAAGGTAGGGCTCGTATGGGTGGATTAAGATTCGGAGAAATGGAACGTGATTGTTTGATTGCTCATGGGGCTGCGATGGTGATTAAAGATAGATTACTAGATGAAAGTGACAAAACTGTACAATATGTTGACAGTAAAACTGGACATATCGGATACTTAGATCGTAGAGGTGTTTTAACTTCACCAATGGGTGACAACACTTCAATTTATCCTGTTACGATGTCTTACGCCTTCAAATTGTTGTTGGAGGAATTGAAATCGCTTGGTATTGCTGCTAGACTTAGACTGGAGGATTTATCATGAGGGAAATGATTCCAAAGAGAATTGGGAAAATTGATTTTGCCCTTATGGGACCAAAGGAGTTCCGTCAATTATCTGCTACAAAAGTAATTACTGCAGATACATATGATGACGATGGGTTCCCAATCCCAATGGGTTTGATGGATTTACACATGGGTGTAATTGAACCTGGATTAAGATGTAAAACAAGTGGCCGTAAAATGGATGAAGATCCTGGGCACTTCGGTCATATTGACTTAGCAATGCCTGTAATCCATTCTGGATATTCAAAGACTGTTAAAGATGTTCTAAATGCTACTCATCCTAGTTCGGGGCGCATTATGCTAACACAAGACAGAATTGATCACTACAATAAACAAATTCAAGCTTTGATAGATTCTGATTCTGGAACTACTGTTTCTATTGGTGGTATATCAAGAAGAGCTGTTCGTGAAGCTGTAAAATCAAAGACTTGCCCACACTGTGGTGAAGCAAAAATTAAAGTTACTTTAGATAAACCGACTACTTTCCGTGAAGAAGGTCGCAAACTAACTCCTAAAGAAGTTCGTTCACGTCTAGAAAAGGTACCTGATTCTGATTTGCTCTGTTTAGGATTTAATCCAAAAATAACTAGGCCTGAACACATGATTTTGACTGTTCTAGCAGTTCCACCAGTACCGATGAGGCCTTCAATTACTCTTGAATCTGGTGAGAGATCTGAAGATGACCTTACACACAAATTAGTTGATGTGTTAAGAATCAATCAACGTTTAAGAGAAAACCGTGATGCAGGGGCACCTCAACTGATTGTGGAAGACCTTTGGGAATTATTACAATACCATATTACCACTTATTTCGATAATCAAACAGCAGGTATTCCTACTGCACGACACCGTTCCGGAAGGCCATTGAAAACCATTGTCCAGAGACTTAAAGGTAAAGAAGGGAGATTCCGTTCTAATTTATCTGGTAAGCGTGTAAATTTCTCTGCTCGAACTGTTATTACTCCTGACCCTTATTTGAGTATCAATCAAGTTGGTGTTCCTGAGCTTGCTGCGCGAGAATTAACTGTACCTGTTAGAATCAATATACATAATTTAGCCTTCATGAGAGATTTAATAAAAGAAAATTTCGTTCCTTCCGATCCTGAACAATACATTCCTGGAATAAATTACATGATTAGACCTGATGGTCGAAGAGTGAAATTGACTGAAGAAAATTGGGAATTCAATCATGACCGTTTGGAACCTGGTTTTATTGTTGAAAGACACCTTATGGATGGTGATATTGTTTTGTTTAACAGACAGCCCAGTTTACACCGTATGTCCATGATGGCCCATGAAGTACGTATAATGAAAGGGAAAACATTCAGAATAAATTTGTGTGTTTGTCCGCCATATAATGCTGATTTTGATGGTGATGAAATGAATTTACATGTTGTTCAGTCGGAAGAAGCTCGGGCTGAAGCAAGGATTTTAATGCGTGTTCAAGAGCATATACGTTCACCAAGATTTGGCGGTGCTGTTATTGGTGCGATACATGACCACATAACTGGCATGTTCTTGCTTACCCACGGTGAAGCTAGTTATGACAGGGACCAAACTGTTAGAATTTTATCTAGAATTGAAAATAAAATGAGCTTACCGAAACCTGATTATCCAAAAGCAGAAGGTGGACCAAGATGGTCTGGAAGACAAATTTTCTCAGTGCTTTTACCTGATGATATGAATTTGAAATATAATGCTTCTGTTTACTTTGCCGATCGAACACCTGAGGAAAATGCCGAATTAGATATGATTGTTGAAATTGTAAATGGAAATATGATTAGAGGTCCAGTTGATGGTAATTCTATTTCTGCTTTCAAAGGAAGAATCTTAGAAGAAATATCTAGATTAAAAGGATCAGATGCTGCTAGATCATTTATTGACAAGGTAACTCGCTTAGCTGTAGGTGCTCTTATGGAAACAGGATGTACTACTGGAATAGATGATGCTGATGTTCCTGAAGATGCGCTAAAACAAATTTTAGTTGCTCAAAAAAATGCTGTCAAAAATGTTGACAAGTTAGTAATGGCTTACAACAAAGGAAAACTGCAACCAAGACCTGGAAGGAGTGTTGAAGAAACATTAGAAGTAGAAGTTATGTCTTTACTAGGTAAAGTCCGTGACAAATCTGGTGAAATTGCAGGATGGCACCTTGGTATGGACAACTTTGCAGTTATAATGGCCCGATCTGGGGCTAGAGGAAGTATGTTGAATCTTTCTCAGATGGCAGGATCTATTGGCCAACAAGCTGTGAGAGGTGAAAGAATTTCTAGAGGTTACGAAAAGAGAACTTTATCACACTTTAACAAGGGAGATTTGGGTGCAGACGCGAAAGGGTTTGTACGTTCTTCATACAAAAGAGGGTTAAATCCAACAGAATATTTCTTCCACTCAATGGGTGGTCGTGAGGGATTGGTTGATACGGCCGTTAGAACTTCAAGGTCGGGATATATGCAGCGTCGTTTGGTTAATGCTTTAGAAGATATTAGAGTAAAATACGATTCGACTGTAAGAAACACTGCAAACACTGTTGTTCAGTTCAAGTATGGTGAAGATTCGATTGATCCTACTCGAAGTAAATTTGGGGATGCTGTAGATCTTGATGCAATCGTTAAAAATGTGATTTCAGGAGGTAAATAATGGCTAGACTTGATACTATCCGAGCGCTTGAAAAGCGTGGATTATCGCCCGAATTAGCAGAAAAAACAGTCGACTTGGGATATCTATTAGGGACTTTGAAAAAGAGTGATTTGAAAACGTTGAGAAAGGATTTTCATTACAAGGAAATTTTACAGTTAATTGATGTTTCAAAAAATAATTTAATAGATAGAAAAGATATTGTTACCAAAGCTCTTGAAGAAGGCGATATTAGCGATGGGCCTATTTCAGCAAACCAAGCTCTTAGAAGAGTCGAAAAGAAATTGGGAGTTATATGGTCCTTACCTGAAGGATACACCATTGATGGTTTAACTTCTCATATTTCTAAGAAAGGACAAGTCCTTTTGGGCGTTGCCTTTCCTATTAATTCAAAACAATTCAGATATCCATTCCATGGTTATGTGTATCTAAAATCAAGAGGAATTTGTTATCAATCTGTTATCGGTGAAGTTCTTTCTTTTGATAGACCGAGTGTTCCTGAAGAAGACAAACTTTTGCTTCCTGCACACACTGAGGAACCATATGTTACCTTCTTAAGAATTGAAAGGTTAATTGAATTACCACGTACTATAAGACTTGAAGAATTTCGTAAGATGGACGGTACGCAAGTTAAATCCGCTAGAAATTATACGCAAGTAGAAGATGCATTGGACCTTGATCGAGAAAGATTAAGATTTGAACAAGAACGGATGTTTGCAATTGATCTATTTACTGGAATGGGACTCAGTGAAAAAGTTTCTCGTAGTTTGTATGCTCACGGTATTTTCTTAGCTTCTCAAGTTGTTACGGCAACGGATAATGAGTTAAGAAATGCAGGCGTTCCTGCTGCAAAAATTACTAAAGTTAGAAACGCCTCAGCTGAAGCTGCGGCTGCTGAATTACAAAAACCTGTAACTTCAAAGGGCCCTGCTGCCAAAGGTAAAAAGGCCTCAGAAGATGATGTTGTAATTAAAAAAGTTAATCGATTCCGTAGAGAAGCTAAAAAAATAGGTAAGAAATTACCTGAACTTTACATTGAAGAATTGGCACGCGAATCTGAAACTAAAAAATTGACTAAAAAAGAGATCCAGAAATTAGCTGACGACTACACTGAACTTAACGAAAAAGAAATAAAAATAAGTAAAATGATGGAAAAGAAAGATCTGTATTTACCTCAAGGAATCTCAAGAGCTATTGCTAGCAAGAGTCTTAAACATGAATTAAAAGACAAACAAATTGAACAAGTTATTGATGGTACAATAGTACAATACAATCAAAATAGAGTGGATGCTACTGAAGCTGTTGGAGTTATTGCTGCACAATCAATTGGAGAACCTGGAACACAGATGACTATGCGTACTTTCCACTACGCTGGAGTGGCTGAAATGAATGTTACACTTGGACTCCCTCGCTTGATTGAAGTTGTAGATGCAAGACGAATTCCAAAGACCCCTATAATGGAAGTTTATCTGGAGCCTGCAATCTCTAATAACGAAAAGAAAGCTCTAGAAATTGCTAGCCGTATAGAATCAAAATCTGTATCACAACTTGCTGATATCAATACTGATATTACTAATTTGAGAGTCTTAATTGAACCTAATACAAAAATTTTGAAACAAAGAGGAATTTCGATGGATGACCTTGCTGGGCGAATCAAAAAGAGGGGAAGACTAAAATCCAAAATAACTATTGAGAAAGGAGTCATTATGCTCGAAGAAGATGAAGTTTCTTTCAAAAAATTATATATTATCGAAGATAAAGTTAGTCATTTAAAGGTTGATGGAATCGGAAATATTCAACGAGCTATTGTAAGAAAGGAAGGTAACGAATATGTGATTTTCACTGAAGGTTCAGATTTAAAAGCCATTCTAGAAGAAGAAGGCGTAGATCCTACAAGAACCTCCACAAATTCACTACATGAAATTGCTGAAGTTCTTGGAATTGAAGCTGCAAGAATTGCTATCCAAGTTGAACTTCACAAGACATTGTCAGAACAAGGCCTTTCTGTAGACCATAGGCACAATATGTTGGTTTCAGATGTTATGACTAACACAGGTTCAATCCAAGCTATTGGAAGACATGGTATTTCAGGAGCTAAAGTATCAGTTTTGGCTCGTGCTGCTTTCGAAATTACATCTACTCACTTATTGCAAGCAGGTTTAACGGGTGAATCTGATATATTGACCGGTGTTGCTGAAAACATCATTGTTGGTCAGCCGGTGCACCTAGGTACTGGTGCAGTAAGTGCAATCTATAAACCCAAGAAAAAAGCTAAAGGTGGCAAATAGATGGATATTAACAAAGCTCTAAGATTGGCAATTGACACAGGTTCTGTTCGTGTTGGTACCAGAGAATCGTGCAAAGCTGCCCGTTCCGGAACTGCAAAAATGATTATTGTATCTTCAAATTGTCCCGAAGATGCTGTAAAACAAGTAAAGGATAGTGAAACGCCAGTTCACAGTTTTGATGGAAATAACTCCGTTTTAGGGGCTGCTTGTGGTAAGCCATTCCCGGCCTCTGCAGTTGCTATTCTTGATGGTGGCAAGTCCGACGTACTTACTCTAAAAGCTGATTAAAGAACCCCGAAAGTTTAAGTCCTCTTTCTACACCGGACTTCCAATGGATTTTCCTATGGATTTGAGTAGCTTCATAAATTTGAAGTTAAGTATAGATGAAAAAATGGATGATGGTCGTCTCAAAACCTTAACTAATAATATTGAAACTACCCGAAATGCAATAATTGCTACTACAGCCTTTGCAAGGGCTAAAGGTATTGGAGGGCACACTGGAGGCCCTTACGACATTGTTCCTGAAGCGCTAATCGTAGATAGTCTCAGGGAAGGAGGGGTTGCAATACATGACGAATTCTTTGACGAAGCCGGGCATCGATCTGCTTTCCAATATGTGAGAGGCGTTCTAAGAGGAAAAATGGACTCTGAAAAATTATTACACTATAGAGAATATGGATCTGGTTTAGCTGGCCATCCTGAATCCGAACTCCTTGATTGTATCGATTTTTCTACTGGAAGGTTAGGGCATGCTGCAGGCCATGTGAACGGAGTCGCTTTTGCGAATCCAAATGAGGCTGTAGTAATGTTTGGTTCTGATGGTTCACAAATGGAAGGCAATAATGCTGAAGCTGCAAGATTGGCTGTTGCTAACAATCTAAATGTGAAATGGATTATTGATGATAATAATGTGACTATTGCAGGCAATCCTGGAAATTATATGTCTGGATTTGATGTTGGAACTACATTAGAAGGTCAGGGGTTCAAAGTCTTCGTATGTGATGGTGAAAATTATTCAGATTTATACAATGCAATTGTAGAATCTTTGTCTATCAATGGACCTGTTGCTGTAATCTGTAAACGAGTAATGGGGCCTGGTATTCCTGATTTAGAAGGAACCTGTAGTTTACATGACGTAATACCTTTGGATACTGGCATAAAATACCTGAAGGAAAAAGGAGAAACGGGGTCTGTCGAACTGATTGAAAAAATTGCAGCAGAGCAAGCAGGAAAAGAAGTTTTAAAATTAAAGGGTTCTGGAGAAAAAGATGCTTGTAGAAAGCAATTTGGAACGTCTGTAGCAAATATTCTTAGAAAATTACCATCTAATGAAAGAACGAAAGTTCATGCCTTCGATTCGGATTTAGAAGGATCTGTGGGGCTCACCTCAATAAGAAATGAATTTCCTGAATGTTTTACTAGTGCTGGTGTTCAAGAAAGAGGGAATTATCTGGCGGCAGCTGGTTTTGGTTCAAAAGAAGGAAATTTAGGAATTTTTGCAACATTTTCGGCATTTATGGAAATGGTGATTTCTGAAATTACCATGTCGCGCTTAAACGATGCAAATGTTTTGGCTCATTTTTCACACGCCGGTGTCGACCATATGTCTGATAATACCTGTCATTTTGGCTTGAATAATTTCTTTGCTGATAATTATGTGGAAGAAGGAAGTGCTACTGGACTATATTTTCCAGCTGATGTGAATCAAATGGATGCGGTGGTAAATCGTATTTTCGGGGAACATGGCCTTAAATTTATTTTCTCAAACAGATCTAAAACTCCATTAATTCTTGATAATGATGGAGAATCCTTCTATGGAAGTGGGTATGAATTCACTCCTGGAGTCGATGAAATAATTAGAGAAGGTAAGGATGGGTGGATTGTTTCTTACGGTGATATGCTACATCGATGTTTACACATTGTCGAAGAATACAAAGAACAAGGCGTCAGCATTGGACTTGTAAACAAACCTACTCTAAATTCTGTTGATGAAGATGTAATGAGGCATATCGGAAATTCGCCATTCGTAATGGTTGTTGAAAGTCTAAATTCTAGAACTGGTTTAGGAATTCGATTTGGAACTTGGTTGTTAGAACGTGGATTTGCACCTAAATATGACTATATGGGGACTACAAGGCCAGGCAATTGTGGCCAAGAAGAACAAATCGTTCATCAAGGCCTTGGCATTGACTCTGTAAAAGAAAAATTGTCTACTTTCTTATAGAACAAATATCTAGGATTGGTATGGCAATGGGTTTTCCTGCTCG
>JAPYSZ010000017.1:7386-16021 GCA_029941645.1 Candidatus Poseidoniia archaeon | reverse complement strand
AAATTTCTAAAGAAATACGACCATATTACAATCGACGGAAAGACAGGATTTTCTGTTGTCGTAACGAATCTACGCATTTTCATGGCAAACAAATATGAAATGTGGGATATTCAAACGGATAAGATAGATTATCTTGGTAGGGCCTTTGTTCCAAGATTCGCATGGTGGTGGCAAGTTTTATTCATTCCTATGGCAATGATTATGGTTGGAAATCCGGCATTATTCGGATTGTTTATGCTTTTATCTGTTGCAAGACAATACATAAGAATTGAAGCATTAATTATTGGAATCTACTCAAAAGAATGGAAGATAAGTAAGGATAAAGAGACTCTAGATTTACTATCTGACAATATCCGAGCAAATTCAATTGTTGGATTAATGAGGAGCGATGGTAAACAAATATTAGATGCGGACAATGTTAGTGGAGAAGAAATAACTGGTTTAGAAGTAACAATTGTAGGTGAAAATGAATCAAGAGCATTGAAATTAGCATGGATGTTTGTAATTATATCTTTCTTATTTTATTATCTAGGATCATTTCGTATTGGAACTGAATTTTGGACATTCTTGTTTGCGGCAACATCATTTGGATTTTTTGTGCTACATAGAGACAAAAGAAAAACCAATGAATTCAGAAATGTTAAAGCAAAACCAGGTTGGACCTTACAGGCATGGTGTTTTATTCTAGATTTTATGAATATCAACTTTATAGAAGCTAATTGGTCTTTCAAAATATTTGATACGAAAATAGAGGCGAGGAGACTAGGATATCAGCTATGTTGTGCATCCTTATTCATTGGGCTATTATTCACTCATACACGAGCGAGTATGATTCCACTTCTACAAAGTATATGTGTAGGAGTACCACTATATTGTACTGGGAGAGTCCTAGCTGGAATACCGCGACATGAGTGGCGAATAGTTATTAGAACCGCAGGAGCTGCTTTTGTGGCATTAATTATTGTTTGGCCATGTTTAGCCCTTATACCTCTGTATGAGACTGCTTCGGTTAAAATACCAAAATCATACATCCAAGGAGATTCAGGAAATGGCTGGAAAAGCGTGATGAATGAGTATGATGAATATGGACTAGGTTTAGCTTCAAGCTCCTTTGTACTTTATGCAGATGATGGCATGGATGAAGAAGAAAATCAAGATGGATTTCCTGCACTGTTATTCATAATTGCCATAAAAGTACCTATAAATCTTGAAGAGAGGGATATGCTTGATGTTTTAGATGAGCAATTCAAAGAAATGGCAATTGAACAGGAGATTAATCTTGATTCAGAAATTGATAAGGGAAGTCGAATTACTGAACAAGGGTATAATACGCAATACTCGATTTACAATGGTACTGCCCAAACAGATGAAATAGGATTTGGCGGTTATAATAGAAGTGTAACAGAAGGATCTGAAAGTAGATACATTGGTGAAGTATGGAAAGCCCCGGAATATGATTTGATTATAGTTGCTATGGGAATTGCTATAATATCTGAAGAGGAACTAAATGACCAAACAGGATTTGGACCCATCGATGATATAATAGACCTCATACCAAATAATCCAAATGATACTACTAATACTGAGAACTGGGAAGAACTACTCGAACTTATACCTAAAGCAGTTTGCTATGATACTACCTAATCGTTTTTGCTAGATACTATCAAAGGAAATGAAACATAGTCTCCTTCCCAACGAACTTCAGCATCTTCATCAATTAAACCTGCATCAGCTAGCTTGCCCATCACCATTTCAGCATGCTCCTTAGGAACGCGCATATACTTTCTTTCTTCATCACTCATAATTAACCAAATTGTATTCCCTGTGCTAATGGTAATTCATCTGACCAGTTAAGTGTATTGGTCTGTCTTCTCATATAAACTTTCCATGAATCTGAACCTGCCTCTCGACCACCGCCAGTATCCTTTTCACCACCAAAAGCACCACCTATTTCTGCTCCACTAGTACCAATATTCACATTAGCAATTCCACAATCACTTCCCGCGTGTGATAGAAAATTCTCAACTGATTGCATATCTCTTGTAAAAATGGATGATGATAAACCCTGAACTACTGAATTATGCATATTTATTGCCTCATCAAGAGTTTCAAATTCAAATAAATAAAGTATTGGAGCAAACGTTTCTTCTCTTGCAATTTCCATTTTCTTGTGTGCCTTTACAATAGTAGGTTCTACAAAGAATCCCGAATTATCTATTGTTTCACCACCACAAAGTATTTCACCTTTCTCTTTCTTAATAATTTCTAATGCCTCAACAAAATCATTAACGGCATTATTGTCAACTAGTGGACCCATAAGTGTCTTTGAATCTAAAGGATCTCCTATTTTCACTTGAGAATAAGCTGTGACTAAACGTTTAGTAATATCTTTTGCAATACTTTTATGCAAAAATAAGCGTCGTGTTGTTGTACACCTTTGTCCAGTAGTACCTACAGCTCCAAAAACTACTGCGCGTAGAACTAACTCGGGATCGGCATCAGGCATTACAATTATCCCATTATTCCCACCCAATTCTAGTAAAGAGCGACCTAATCTTTTGGAAACTGCCTCTCCTATCTTACGGCCCATGTGACAAGAGCCTGTAGCTGAAACAAGAGGAACTCTACGGTCATGGATTAACATCTCTCCGACATCTCTACTTGAACCAACCAACAGAGACATAACACCGCTCCAGCCCAACGGCTCCATTACACGATTGACTATTTTCTGAATCGCAATTGCCGTAAGTGGGGTTTTTGAGGAAGGTTTCCAAACCATAACATCACCACATACTGCTGCAATCATTGCATTCCAAGCCCATACTGCACCTGGAAAATTGAAGGCAGTAACAATACCTACAACGCCTAAAGGGTGCCATTGCTCATACATGCGATGGTTAGGGCGTTCAGAGTGCATAGTCTTGCCGTAAAGTTGTCGACTAAGTCCAACTGCATAATCTGCAATATCAATCATTTCCTGAACTTCACCTTCACCTTCTGCTTGAATTTTACCCATTTCCCATGATATTAATTTACCCAACGCTACTTTGTGATCACGAAATTCGTTAGCCAATAACCTAACTACTTCTCCGCGCTTAGGGGCAGGTTCCATCCTCCATTTTTTGAACACGCGCGTAGTATCCTGCATTATTTTTTCGTAATCTCCAGAATCACATTGCTTGATACTAGCAATTACGCTACCATCTGCTGGTGTTACTGATTTCAGTTCACTCCCTGAACCTAACCATTCTGTTGAAAATCCACCTAAATTAAGGTCATCAATACCTAGTTCACTAAGAAAATCAAGCTTACTCATAGAACCCTTATTTAATGGCAAAATAAAGAGCTTAGCATGCACTGTTCATTTTTAATTGGACCCTTAATTCAGAGTACAATGTCGGAAGCAAGACAAGAACTTCTAGGATACGACCAAGAACAAATTAAAATGATGGAGGAGGCTTGTATCCTTGTAGATAAAGAAGACAACATACTTGGAAAAGATACAAAAGTCAATTGTCATCTAGGTGAAGGAAAACTTCATCGAGCTTTTAGCGTTCTTTTATTCAATAATTCTGGTAAATTATTAATTCAGAAGAGAGCTTCAGAGAAAATAACATTCCCTTCTATTTGGGCAAATAGTTGTTGTAGCCACCCACTTCACATTGATTCAGAAGTAAATGGAATTGATGGTGCTAAGACAGCCGCCAAAAGGAAGATGGAACAAGAGCTAGGTATTGAACCCGATGAAATAAAACTAGAACAGCTTAATTACATAACTAAGATGGTGTACAAAGCCAGAGCAGATGAAAAGTGGGTTGAACATGAACTAGATTATATTTTTGCAATAAAATGTGATCTTGACATCAACCCTAATATAATTGAAATCGAAGAAACAAAATACGTCAACTTAGAAGAATTGGATAGTTTATTTGAGGATAAAAAAGCCAAAAT
This sequence comes from Candidatus Poseidoniia archaeon, assembly GCA_029941645.1. Lineage (GTDB taxonomy): Archaea > Thermoplasmatota > Poseidoniia > MGIII > CG-Epi1 > CG-Epi1. The sequence continues at coordinate 12,070 of JAPYSZ010000017.1, read as the reverse complement.
TGGCCCTTGGTTCAAACTAATAAAGGAAAACTTTTTGAATGACATTTGGAAGGCATTAGATAACTTAGGTGAAATAGGCGATAATAAAATCCACTATATGGGAAATTACGAATGAGTTTAAAGAAAAAAATAGCCATTAAAGCAGAACCGATAGACAAGGCACTTAGAGAATACCTAAAGATTAGAGAACCAAGAAAACTTTACGATGCAACTGCACATATCCCCTTAGCCGGTGGTAAAAGATTGAGGCCAGTTATGGCACTTATAACCTGTGAAATGGTCGGTGGAGACTCGGAAAAGGCAATACCATTTGCTACTGCTCTAGAAGCTATACACAACTTCACTCTTGTACACGACGATGTAATGGACGATGACGACCTTAGGCATGGAGTAGATGCATGTCATACAGTATATGGATTATCTACTGCAATACTTGCTGGTGACACGCTATTTGCATATGCCTTTGAAATGATAACTGATTGTGATATTGAAGATGGAATAAAAGCAGACTTAGTGAAAAATATAGCATATGTTGTCAGGAAGATTGCTGAAGGACAGCAAATGGACATAAATTTTGAAGAGGAAGAAACTGTAGATGCAAAAGAATATTTAGAAATGATACGACTAAAAACCTCAATCCTCTTTGGGGCTTCAGCATATGGTGGAGCTAAGATAGGTGGAACTAGTGAAAAAGAAGCAAGACAACTTGAAAAAATGGCAACAAATGTTGGTTTAGGTTTTCAAATTTGGGATGATTATCTCGATGCAACAGCCTCCGAAAAAATTCTAGGCAAGCCCTCTGGTTCAGATATAAGACAAGGCAAAAGAACATTATTAGTTATCGAAACATTGAATCGTGCTGATGAAAGTGATCGAAAAAAGCTCATAGAAATTTTAGATTCCAAGAATAGCGATGAGGAAATAAAAGAAGCAGTGAATATAATGGATAGATGTGGTGCGCTAGAGGAATGCCACAAACAAGCTAAGGGGTATTTGGAGGGCGCTCGCAAAACTTTGTCAAATTATCCCCAAAGTGAAGCACGTGAATTGTTTGAAGAATTATTGGGATACATGGTTACTAGAGGACATTAAACTACCTAATCACGTATATACAGGTCACAAATAGGACAAATATGGGGGATTCTGAAAGCTCATGGAGCTCTACTGTAATTAATGAGCAACTCCGTAAAAGACTTGAATCTCACAAATCAGCAAAAGTTACCAACTTGGATTCACAACCCTGTATTGCCGTTAACATGCCATCTGGAAAAAATTTAACCTTTGATGGTGAAGCTGGCGATAATTTTGGAGGATTGAACAATGGAACAAATATTGTCCTAAATGGAGACACTGGAAGATTTGTTGGAAATGGAATGTGCAAAGGTGAGATTATCGTAAATGGTAATTGTGATGATGGAGTTGGACATTGTTTATCTGGTGGTACTGTTGTAATACAAGGTTCAGTAGAAGGAAATGCAGGCCCTTCAATGAAAGGTGGTGACTTGATTATCTCAGGTAATGTTCAAGGTGATTTAGCCACCTGTATGAGTGGAGGAAATCTAATTGTTTGTGGAGATGTTAGGGGTGACATAGGAAGAATGATGAGTGGTGGAAGAGCGTTCATTTCAGGTGAATTTGATGATAATGGAACTCTCGAAACAAAAAATATAGCTCCTACTGATTGGAAAGCTATTCAGAAAACTCTCAGAGATTATGGAGTAGATCCAACTGGATTAAATTTTAAAACCGTTAGCGGAAAATTTAAGCACAAGAAACAGCAAAAAATAAAAGTTGAAGATTCTTCTATTACTGACACGTTAATGTTAGTTTATGCCCAACTTAGTAGAAGACCAAGAACTGTTAATTTGGATGATTTAGACTTTTCACTATCAATTGGGAATAATAAAGAGCAACCATTAAATCTAACAATTCCACTATTGTGGACTGGGGATAATGCACCAATTTATTCGATATGGGGAATAAATGGAAAATTTCCTAATAATTTAGATTCAGCTAATATGGCTATAATCGATTTGAGCGCTACCGAAATAAATCGAAGATTAGATATGAAAAGGCCAACAGACCTAGCTTTTGTTGTAGAATTAATCAGACAAAGCACCGCCAAAAGAATACCAATTATGGTTAGACTAGGTGCAGGTGATGTCGAAAATGACTTGAAAATAATAGCTAAATCAGGGGCTGAAGGTGCAATTTTAACAAGTCGAGAAATGCCTATTGAAGCTGCCGTTACAGCAGCAAGAAATTGTAGAGAAAAACTTACTGTTCTAGCATCATGTCAAACATTAGATTATGAGATGGCTGCTAAACTTATGGCTTTAGGAGCCTCAGGCCTATTTTTTGAAGGTGAATGTACAAATGAAAATCTGAAAGCCTTCGGGACAAATTTATCAAAAACTATTGGTTCTTTAGGTATTGGAAATATACAAGATTTAAGCCCTGAAAACCTTAGGACAAATAATCAAAATACTGCTGCAATGACTGGAGTTCCAATAGCAGGATACGATTCTGTATTGCCAATGTGGCGCCACTAAGGATTAAACCCAAATCTAACGCAATTGGGCCACCCTGCTCAGGACTTCATTTGAGAAGAACGTAAATAAGCCCAAGTAGAAACGGATGTCAATAAAGCCGAAACTGTCATCACAGTCTCATACTTATCCCAACTTGTAGCAATTATTACCAAAGAAACTAAACCAATAATTCCTGCCCAGAATTTTGCCTTATCTGGATCTTCTGTAAAAAAAGAATGATTTTTACCTGACATGAAAACCCAAATTGTAACAAAAACCATAGCTGAAATCAAAATTGATGTCGAAAGTGCACCATTTATATGGTCAATATTTGTATCAGGGCTAAGAACTGGAATTTTCATACCTTGAGATATTACTAGAACTAAATAAACGACAAGTGCACCATACCCTGCCCCTGCAACCAAATAAAGCATACCGCGCTGCGAATCTCCATCCAGTGAATCTCCATTCCAATCATCTGTAGATGATGGTTCTGACGAAGAACTGGAGTTAGACTCTCTTCTAACAACCTTTTCCAATGATTCTTCTTCTATTTTTTGTCCAGGTAATGTTTCGTCGATATCCAAATCATCCATCACTCTTCCTCCTTTAATGGAACGATATTATGACCTTTGAAATCGAATTCAACGGAACGCCTGACTAAACCTTTCAATGTCAGTGAGGTAATACCTAAATCTCTAGCAACATCATTGGCAAATGTTCCATCGGGACCAATAATCTCAATAATCTTTGATTCAAGTGACTTAAACTTCTTCTCAGTCATCAAAACAACTGTTAAAAGTTCCTGAGTTTCATCAAAAGTTAGTGAAGTTGATATCTGGAAAGCATTGTAGAATGTGCGATAACCCTTTTCAGGCCTCCCACTTTCGTTATTTACTTCCCATCTTGATTCAACCAATTTGAATTTTTCAAAATAGGTAATTGCACCATAAGCGCCTTCTCCATGTTTGGAAACTAAATCGCTAATCATGGTCCAACCTTCGGCTAAAGTAGCGAGTACATTACGTCTATCTTTAGAATCAACTGCTCTAAAAAGTGCCACTAATTCGGCAGGGTCATTAATGAGTTTTACGCGTTTCATCTTTACTATATTTCCTTATGCAAGATTCCCTATAAAATAACCGTATGCACCCATTTCAAAGATCTATCTCTCCTTCTAAGCCACATTCTGAACACTGAATTGGTTGCGTTCCAGAAATTTTAGGGATATCCATACGTGCTGAACATTCAGGGCATTCAATGGTCATAGTCTCTGTTACAACTTTTCTCTTTCGAACTCTACGTTCCTTTACAGGAGAAACTACTGGAACAACGGATTCCATATACTCAGAACCTGAAACCGGTTCGGATGAAACTGGAAGTTCATATGGTGCAGAATCATCTCGTCTACTCATATAGAAAACTGCACCTCCTATTGCTATAATTAACAATAATCCACCTCCGGCAATCAAAGGAATTGGTAGTTCAGATTCAGGATTATTTCCTGATGATGTTTTTCCCTTATTAGTTGTGGAATCAGCTACTATAGTAACCGTACATGTATCTCTAGCAACAAGCCCATCGTCATCAGTTACCCTAACAACTACTAAAAATGATGAATCGGGTGGTGTGTAATTATAGGAATGTACTACAGTGTTTGAACCTTTAAAATCAACGGAATCAATATCTCCAGTGCTACTATTGAAATTCCATTCATACAATACTATCCGCCCTCCATTATCACTAGCTATTGCTGTGAACAATAAGTCATCCTCAAGTATAGCTTCTTCATCACATGTTGCTGATACTATCGGTGGAGAAAGTATCTGAATACTAATAGTCATAGACTCACTTGAGGCCCCTAATGAATCTGTAACTCTGAGATAAACATCATGCTCTCCAATATCTGAATCTGTGGTTGATACACTAGAACCATTATCTGAACTCTCATACAAATTTTGACCATTGGCAAACAACAAAAACTCTGTTGTCCAGATATAACTCAAAGGATTACCGTCTGGATCTGTAGCATCTCCGAATAGAATAACGCTATTACCAGCCACTACTGGATTGGGATTGACATCAACAGAACTAAGAACAGGAATGCCATTAATCAATACATTAGCTGTAACATTAGATGACCAAAAACCAAT
>JAPYSZ010000017.1:0-7286 GCA_029941645.1 Candidatus Poseidoniia archaeon | reverse complement strand
CAGGAATGCCATTAATCAATACATTAGCTGTAACATTAGATGACCAAAAACCAATATCATTTATTGCTCGGAAAGTTATTGTGTGTGAACCCCTCGACAACTCAGATATAGTAAACATTGATTCTTCGGAAAGCACGCCATCTAAACTAGAAAGCCATTGATAACCTACAACTTCTGTATCCTCTGAAGCTTCAGAAACGGCTGAACCATTGAATTCAATAGATTCACCTTCATTAATGACACAATTAGAAAATAATGAGCATCCTGTAATTGAGTCTATACTTGCCTCTGGAAAATCGCCAATTCCAACATTCATTGTGACCAATTTGCTCCAGCGACCTTCATTATCTTTTGCGCTAAACGATATGACATGATAGCCCATACTCAGATTAGATATTGTAAAATTAGATTCTAGAGATAAATTTCCATCAACATCTGAATTCCATAAATATTCCACAATAGAACCATCTGCATCATTGGCTGAACCTACCATGATAACTGGTGTGTTAGGCAATGCCGTTGTTGGACTTATAGATTCAATATTTGCTACTGGAGCCTGATTGTCTAATTGACCCTCATAATAAATTGCTAAACCAGATGAAGTGCCTACAGCAATATTTTCTCCACGATAAGACATTGCAACGCTAAGAACATCTCCAAAAACAGATATTCGCCACAATTCATCACCATTTGTTACATTAGCTAAAACCAATTTTTTATTAGTTGAACCTGCAACCAAATATTTTGCATCGCCATTGAAATCAATTTCGGTAATTATGCCACCTATATCCTTGTCCCATGCCTTAAATTCAATCGACAAGTCAAGAACTGTGATTAAGCCTTGATCTGTTCCAAATGCATAATAATTCGAATCAAAACTACCTGAAACACAAGTAACTTCATCGGTTTGTCCCCATTCTAAAACAGGAGTATCTCCCTCTGATTCATAAACATAAACTTTACCATTTTCAGAACCAATAATCAGATAATTACTATCGCCGGAAAAATCAAGATCTGTTATTTTACCATCAAGAGTTCCTGAATGATACCATGATGCATCAGAACTTGAAGTATCATAAACATATACATTACCATCTTCTGTTCCTGCCGCAATATACTGTGAATTAGGAGAAATAGACACGGAACTGAATACTATTCCTGTATATGAATCACTCCAAACTTCGTCGCTACTACTCTTGTGAATAAAATAAACATTATGGTAAGCTATTGCTGCAATATTATAACCATCTGAACTTACATCTAAGCCTACCCATGTAACGTCATTAGTGGTCTTGCTCCATTTTTTGATTCCGTCCTCCCACAAATTAATTTTTCCGCCTTCACTTTCACTACCAGATACCATTATTTTTCCATCTGATGAAGCTGCTAGAAAATTCTGATAATCAGAGGTTCCCAGTGTCTTATGTGGGGTTTGTGTAGTGTTATACCAAAGATATGCATTATTACCAAAAATTCCAGATATATTTCTAGAATCCTCAGATATAGATACTGCCGATATCTCTGATGTTGAATAATACTCCCAGAGTGGTTCTTTTTCAGCTTCAGCACTTGAAAAAACACACGTAAAAGCAAAGAGCATCAACATCACTAAACTTATTTTTTTCATCGGAAACATTACCTAACTTAACAGCCTCTCTAATAATAGGGGGATTATTACAGTGCGCCTAACCCCGCATAAGGTTGTAACGCCCTCTAAGTTCTAAAACTTTAAGTGCCTCTAATACTGGTTTTGATTTAGCCCATTTTGTGTAGGCTGATAGGAAAATATCTCTACCGTTAATCTCAGAATGATGAGAATCTAGAGATTCAAGAAATACACGCAAATCAGAGGCTCGATCTTCATCATCTTCCGAAATACTTGACAAACCAAAATCTATTACATAAATTTTGTCAGTAACCAAAAAATTACTGGTCGTAGGATCTCCATGAACTACATTGCATGAATGAATCATTGTTAATAGTTCAGCCGTTTTAACGAGATGATTCCTGAAATCCTTTTCCCTTAATGCCTTTTCGAGAGTCGAACCATCAATAAATTCCATAAGCAAACTATTATCTGAAATATTCACGCTATAAAGTGCAGGTACTGAAATACCTCTAGAAAGTAGTCTTTCCATAATACGTGACTCGCTTCGTAATCTTTCTACGACTAACCTTTTTTCCAAGGAAGGATGGCGATATCCACGCTTATTCCTAACTTTTGATACAACTATTTGACCATTCCATTCTACAGTCTCTACAATCGCTTCCGCACCTCTAAATTTCATCTCCAAGTAACCTCTACCATATCTGTTCTATATCTTTGATTAACAACATTATCTTCCTCTGTTATCTGATAATCTGCATTCATCATCTGATGACCTAACCAAGCAACCATAACTCCGTTGTCTACACAAAGTGCTTTTTCAGGTACAAAACACTTCACGCCCCGTTCACTGGCCATCGTCATTGCCATTTCTCTAAGTCTAGAATTGCATGCAACACCACCACCCAAAACCAATTCAGTTTTTCCAGTATGTGCTAGGGCCCTTTCAGAAACTTCACAAGACATTGCGAAAGCAGTTTCTTGAACCGAATATGCCAATTGACCCAAAGAATAACCTGACTCTAACTTCTGTTTTGCAGCCGTCATTAGACCTGAGAATGCCAAATCCATCCCTTTAACTGAATAAGGTAAATCAATTAGCTCGTCTCCTTCTGCAATCTTTTCAAGCTTGGGACCTCCTGGAAAACCCATACCTGCTTCTCTAGCAAATTTATCTAGACCATTTCCTATTCCAATATCTATTGTTTCCCCAAAGACTCGGTAGCGACCTGCTGCATAAGCAATTACTTGTGTATTTGCTCCTGAAAGATAGAGTAATACCGGATCTTTAGCTCCTTCAAGAAGGCCAATCTCTAAGTGAGCAACACAATGATTTACTCCTAGAAGAGGAATGTCATTAGAATATGCAAAAGCCCTTGCAGCTGTAGCTCCAGTCCTGAGGCAGGGGCCAAGTCCTGGCCCTCGTGCATAAGACACGAGAGATATGTCCTTTGAAGACAGATTCGCCTCGTCAAGAGCTTTCTTGAATAATTTAGGTAACTCTTCTGAATGATGGTTTGCAGCCTCTCTAGGATGTATTCCTTCACCCTCTTCTGGAATGTAAACTGATCTTTGATTAGAAAGAATAGTCCCTTCAGATGTTATTATCCCTACTCCTGCGGTATGGGCTGTAGACTCAATACCTAGAATTGTTGTACTCAATTTTCCTTCTCTTCATCAATTTGAGGGATGGCTATTTCTCTTAAATCTTCATCACCTTCAACATCTTTATCTGAGGATTCAGAATCTATAATTTCGGATTCATCTTCCATTCCTGTGTAAATAATATAACTACATAAACTCATCAAGACAAAAATTGCCAATAAAGCAGTCCAAGAACCTTCGGATTTTGTGAAACTATCTCCAGATTCGACCTCTATGAATCTATTCAAAGTTATTATGTAATCCTCCGTTGAATTGTCGCTATAGTCTATAATCACTGATCGTACAGCCAGTGATAGTGGCCCCTCCTTAGATGCTGTCCAAGTTACATTGAATGTCTCGCTATCACCTGAAGGAAGCGAAATACTCGTTCGTGTGTAACCAGATTGAGCATTAATTAACAAATCTAAATTTAAATTGTTGAAATTGATATCCGTTGGATTAACTATAGAGACGCTTAAATTAACCTCCGAAAACTTAGGAGCTTTTTCGCCAATCACATATAGGGTTCCATCAACAAAAATGGTTCCCGACTCAAAATTAACATTAGTATGATTTAAATTGAAATTTTCAGTAATGGCTATATTATTATCAATATAACCTTCCCAAGACCTTTCTACATATCCAAAGCCAAGATTTAGGTAAAATGTAAAACGTGATTGATGGTCAATAATCTGACCTGAATTATTAATTTCATACTGCTTTGCCCAATTCCAAGAACCAACCATTCTTTCTCCATCCCATTGTCTAACTTCAAAACCTACGATTGGCAAATTTGTAGATTCCTCCAAAGCTGAAAAAGTAACCCACCACTCCTGTGTCATTCGTGTACTGCAATTATAATAGAATATAGATTCCATATCTGGATTCGAACCAATAGATCTCATACCAAGTGTGTAATTCCTTATACTTACTCCCGAAAGTTTGAGATTGGTATCTTCTGAAAAGATACCATAATTAAGCATACTAAACCCATCAAGCGCTAAACCTGTAATATCTGAATTCCCACCTACCAACCATATCATGCCGTAATAGATTGTTGAATTATATATGGATAAATTTCCTGCATCTGAAACTAAAGTATAAGGAGAGAGTATCGTCTCATTACTCTCATTTCCAAATGAATACTCCATAGTGTTCACTGTTGTATTAATCAAATTCAATTCTCCACCAGGATTAATTCTTATTTCTGAAGTTGTTAAATCTAAAGTTTGATTAACATTTAAATTAGAATCTTTGATAGTTAAATGACCATCAATAATAATATCACCTTGTAACCAAATTTGATCATCTTCGAGAATAAGAAACTCATCTTTGGCTATTGTCAAATTTTCAAAATTGTGTTGTTCTGATACTGCACCGAATGTAAAAAAGAATAGCGTGAAAATGAAAATAACGCCTACTAAGGTCAAAATACGCATGAAATTCTAAAGGAAAGGCCATATAAATCCAATACATGACAATTTACTGGTGTGAAACTGGTTTTAAAGGGAGCTTTATTTGACGTAATAATGAAGCGCCTTTTAGGACTAATTATGATGATTGCTTTGCTTTCACAACCATTGGTCAAAAGTGAAATTGATAGCTATGTAAGCCATCCTGGTAATATCCCTGATTTTCACAACTTTAATACTCCTCAATTAGTGCCTGGAGAAAACGGTGATTTCAGCTTAGATGTTCTTAATCGTTATAATGAAACTCTGGAAAACGTGGTTATCGAGGCTGAGGTTTATCACAGAGCTGACATAGATGAATCAGAAACTTTAGCCGACATCCCAAGCAAAGAAAGACCATACATTAGCAATACAAAATGGGTGTCAAATCTAGATGAAATGGAAACAACCCAAGATGCAAGTGACACCAAAAAAGCGACTTTTGATGTCGGTGAGTTAGAATCAAATGAGACTATAACTCTAGAATTCAGAATTGAAACTAAAGAAGAAACAAAAGAGGGCACGTATTTTGTTAGATTTTCAATGAGTTTTATGCATAATGATACTGAAAGACAAATGCAATCAAGAGGTCACTGGAGCATGGAACTTTGGGAGAATGCAACAACCAATGTACCTGAAGGATCTCCGGGAAATATAAACCTAGATGTTTTAGGAGTAGATGGAATAATACCTGATTCTTCATTTGGAGTTAAAAAACCAATACCAAAATGGCCCCTATATCTTTTGATTACACTTACCATCGTTTTTGCAGGTCTTTCTGTAATCTTTTACCTAGAAGAAGAGGGAAATTATCCAGAACTAAATAAATGGCTTCAGAAGCAAAGGGGCAAACTTAATGAGCTTAGGTTGCGCTTTAAGTACAGAAAAAGCAGCTAGAGAAGCATAATCTAAATCTCCTGTTTTTTCTATTGCTTCTTTAACTTTTGGTTCACCTAATATTGAAATTATCTCTGATAATTGATCGTCTGTTAAACTCAGGAATGCTCGTCTAAGATGGTACCCTTTAGATAATTCACCTCCAATTCTCTGTTTCAAGAGTGATTGATAAGGACTCAAAGTCTTAGAGTCTAACGTTCCCTTCTGGAATGCTTTATCAGCAACCTCAAAAGCTGCATCAGCCGAAATTAAACCAGAATATATCCCACCACCTGAAGTAGGTTTGGCCATGCCTGCCGCATCTCCTGTTAAAAGTACATTATCTGCATAACTAGGATCTCTCATACCAAAAGGAATAAGACCACTAACACGATTTACTATTTTTGCTCCACCAAGTAATTTGGATGGTGCACCTTTATGGAAATAATCTCTAAAGAAATTCTTAGGACGATTCGGGAGAACTGTAGCCATCCCAATTCTTCCTTCATTAAGGCCTGTAGGGATACCCCAACCAAAAAAGCGAGGTGCCAATTCTGAACCAACAAAAATATCTACATGATTATCTTTACCTTGATAACCTTCAACATCAGCCCCAAAAGCTGCTAAAACTTCTCTTTTACTACTGAGACCTGCATCACGTGCTACACGAGAAGCAGGGCCATCTGACCCGATTAAGAGCCTAGTCTCAAGCTCTATTTTTCCATTCTTGCTTTGTATCGTAGCAGTTATTCCCTTTTCTGACCTACGATGGCTAAGATACCTATGACCTTCTCTCAAATCCGCACCTGCTTCTACTGCCTTATTGGCAATCGATCTATCCAAATCAGGCCTATCAATCACTAGAGCTTTAGTCTCAGAAGCTTGGAAATCTAAGAATGAATCATTAGGACCCCATAATCGAGCGCCATTCATTTCCTGAAGAATAGGGCGTTTATAACCTAAATAATCAAATGTACGGGGTGTAATCAAACCGGCACACTGGCAAGGCTCTCCAACACGTTCATGCTCTTCGATTAAGGCTGTAGAATAACCTGCTTGCGCTAGGTTCCAAGCCGTTCTAGACCCGCTGGGGCCTGCCCCTATGACTAATGCATCAAGCATTATGCCTTATTACTCGAGGGGGACTAAATCTATTTGGCAGCCGTCTGACAAACCTGCATCTGCTAATGATAAACTAACCTCTACTGGCGCTCCATTGAGCATAACTGCAAAATTCGAATGTGGTAATTGGAACTTGTCTACACAGTTCTGTAACAACTTGTTAACAGGCATATTGGAAGGTACCTTGACATTTGCAGTCTTACCATCTACGGTAGAAACTATGACAACTCCTATCTTAGATGGTGCTGCTGCTGCTTCTTCTCCTGCTTCCTCATCTAATTCATCATCATCTGAACCTGTTGCTCTTGTGGTACGAGCACTACGAGCACGCCTTCTCCTGACAATTGGAACTACGACCATCATAATCACTAGTCCAACTCCTGCCAAGAATGGCCAGAGTAATGGTACTCCCTTAATTAATTCTCTTTCAGTCAAAGTGTTAATAAATTCAATTTCTCCAAGAACGGCAGGCAATACCAGAGGTAATGTGGATGTAAATTCATCATTGTCTGTACCTCCTCCCAAAATAGTTTCATCACAAGTATTACATTGATTTATCTCGAAACTACCGCTTCCTGTATCAATAG
>JAPYSZ010000016.1 GCA_029941645.1 Candidatus Poseidoniia archaeon | reverse complement strand
CATCATCCTTCCCGCTGGAAACAATAGTAATAGGGTCACCATTTTCAAAATCGTTTGTGTATTTTATAGTAGTAATATCTATGTCTGCATCGTCGCCATTTGCAGTCTCTACAAGCGCCAGAGTAAGCATTATGACTGCTAAAAATAAGATATTCTTTTGGAGGTACACACTTAGGAATAAGTATACTCTGTATTAATTACTTCCTACCATTCAGATATAATATTGATAAGTTCTCTTAAATCTCCATTATGGTGATAATTCGTATTCTCAAAAACATTACTTTGATTTGTATTCACAGCGATTGATAATCCGGCCCTTTTAAACATAGGTAAATCAACTACAGTATCTCCTACTGCAGCAACATTTTCTTTGGTCAATCCCATTTTTTCTAATAATTTGTCCATTACAGGGCCTTTGGCATGCCCGCTAGCACGAACATTAACCATCAAATGGCCATCCTCTCCATCAATAAGATCATTTGCTAATGGCTTTTTCATATTCCATTGTTTTGCCCATTTGTCCGCAAGGAATTGTATGCCTCCTGTCAGAAAAATGGTTTCAATTCCATTCTTATGTAATCCTGCAACTAATTCTTCGGCACCATCTATAGGTGCTATTTTGTCTAATATCGAATTCACATATTTTTCGTCAACCTTTACATCTGAGCTTTCTTCCCACGTATTGATATCAGCCCTCACAAATTCCTGATCGCTTATTTTATGTTCTACATACAATTTTAGCATATCTCTATTATCTGTGCCAAAATGCTCATGTATTTGAGCCCAGCAGGATCGTGGTTGAAGCAAAGTTCCATCCATGTCAAAAACGACTAGTCTTATTTTTGACATTATCCAAATGATGAACTAAATCTGTCACTAGGTCCAGTTTCTCTCTCTAACATCATTTTCATTTGTTCTTTAGACATCGAGTGCGCTTTTTGAGCCATTTCATATGATTCTTTAGCATCTTTTTCTTCCATTTCAACATGGAAGCTTAGTCCTGAAAACATAAGGGATTCTTTCCCACTATTAGGGAAAATGGCAATAACATTTACTTCTGGATTTGACTGAAATTCAACATTTTTAAAAACCTGAGTTTCCCCCTCTACAGGCATAAAAATCGTTATTTTCTTTGCTCTAAACATAATTCCCTATACCCCCCTATTCAAAAAAGTTTATTGAGAAATAATATCCAGTTCTCTTTCCATAGTTCGGCGAGAATCATAATTTTCATCCAAATGGTGCCAGTGGGCTACGTTAAGTTCTCCTAATCTATAGGAAAGGAAAACAGTTTCGATGCCTCTTAAGGAATTGAAATTAACAATTCCTAGAGCTGGATCATCTACTTCAATACCTAAGGTGCCAAGTTCAATAGTTAAATTACCAACACGGTTTATGTTGTTTTCAAGTTCTATTTGTAATTCTTCCCAGCCCGGCTTTAACGCAGCTCTATAGTCATCTCTTACTTCTTCCATAATTTCTTCGAGTTGTTCTTCTAACATCTCTTGACGTACGGAAAATTCACAGAGATCCATGAGTAGAGGATTAATCATACCCAATAGGCTGTCAGCTTCTTCCACAGTGAAAAGCCGCGTGGCATTTCTTACCATGGATTTGTCTAATTAGAAAAGGGCAAATAAATAGAACGGTACCCATTTAGTACACGAAAGATTCATAATCACCTTTTGTAATGATGTTTAACCTTTGTTTATGAGTGACCCCTATTCTCATCCAGATAATTTTGTCCGGCGACATATTGGACCGGCGCCAACCGATATTTCATCGATGTTGAAAGAGTTAGGTCATAGTAATTTATCGGACTTTTCGAACGCAATAATACCGCAATCAATTCTCAATAAAGACATACTAGATATCCCCAAAGCGTTGTCTGAATCTGAGGCCCTTGCAAAACTTAAAAAGACAGCTGAAAAGAACAAATTATTCAAGAATTATTTAGGTCATGGGTATTATGGCACTATTACACCTGGCGTTATCAAACGAAATATTTTGGAAAATCCAGGTTGGTACACTCAATATACACCATATCAAGCAGAGATTGCACAAGGTCGACTTGAAGCTCTTCTCAATTTCCAGACAATGGTTTGTGATTTAACAGCAATGGAGATTGCAAATGCATCTCTTCTAGATGAAGCCACAGCTGTGGCTGAGGCTATGAGTATGTCTTGCAATGCTTTGGGAGGTCAGAGATCTACATTTCGGTTGGCAGACGATATCAATCCTCAAACAGTTAATGTAGTAAAAACAAGAGCTGAGCCTTTAGGAATCAAAATTGGAAAAGTGCAGGATTCGTTTGATGATGACACGTTTGGTATTCTATTACAATATCCTACAAGTTCAGGTTCGATTGAAGATTATACAAAATTAGCTCAAGAAGCACATGCCAATGGTTCTTTGGTTGTCGTGGCTACAGATTTATTGTCATTATGTCTGATAAAACCTCCTGGAGAATGGGGTGCCGATATAGTGGTGGGTAATTCACAAAGGTTTGGTGTTCCTATGGGTTTCGGGGGGCCACATGCCGCTTTTATAGCTACAAGAGAAAAATATAAGCGTAATTTACCAGGCCGCCTTGTTGGTGTTTCAAAGGATGTTCATGGCAATTCAGCTTTGCGCTTGGCTTTACAAACAAGAGAACAGCATATTCGTAGAGACAGAGCAACCAGCAATATCTGTACTGCTCAAGTACTTTTAGCCATAATGTCTTCGATGTACGCAGTATATCATGGCCCAAATAGAATTAGAAAGATTGCAGAGAGGGTAAATCAATTGACATGTGTACTCCATGATAGTCTTGTATCAGGAGGCTATACTGTCAGTTCAGAATCATTTTTTGATACAATTTGCGTTCGGAAAAAAGATAAAAAGATTATTGATAAGGCGTTAAACAAAAACTTAAATTTCTGGGATTATGGAGATTTTATAGGAATATCTTTGGATGAAACTGTAACGGTTTCAGACGTACAAGCAATACTCGATTTCTTTGATGTGAGTTGGATTGATTCAACAAATAGTAGCATTCCCTTATCCTTACATAGAAAATCCGAATATCTTAATCATTCCGTTTTCAACACATATCATTCCGAAACAGAGATGTTACGCTATATTCACAAATTAGAATCCAAAGACCTTTCTTTGAATATGAGCATGATTCCATTAGGTTCATGTACAATGAAACTCAACGCAGTTGCAGAAATGGAGTCCGTTACTTGGCCCGAATTCTCTAATTTACACCCATATACTCCAATTGATCAAGTTTCAGGTTATATGGAATTATTCGGTGATTTAGAATTTTGGCTGTCTGAAATTACAGGCTTTGAAGGTATTTCATTGCAGCCTAATGCAGGCAGTCAAGGAGAGTATGCAGGAATGCTTGCGATACGTGGATATCACTATTCTCAAAATGAAAATAATAGAAATGTGTGTTTAATTCCAACTTCGGCACATGGTACAAATCCAGCATCTGCAGTTATGGTGGGTATGAAAGTGGTAGGTATTGGTTGCGATGAATTTGGAAATATAGATATAGATGATTTGAGATCAAAGGCAAAAGAGTATTCATCTAAACTAGCTGCAATAATGATCACATATCCATCAACGCATGGAGTTTTTGAGGAAACAATAAAAGAAGTTTGCAATATTGTACATTCTCATGGCGGCCAAGTCTATATGGACGGGGCAAACATGAATGCAATGGTAGGGTTATGTAAACCTAGAGAAATAGGTGCAGACGTTTGTCATCTTAATTTACACAAGACATTTTGTATTCCACATGGTGGAGGTGGCCCGGGAATGGGACCAATCGGCGTTGCTTCCCATTTAGTGGATTTTCTCCCGTCAAATCCCGTTTGTCCTGAAGGTATTGTAGGTCCAGTTTCAGCAACGAATTGGGGAAGTGCTAGTATTCTTCCGATTTCTTGGGCATATATTGCTATGATGGGGCCAGATGGCCTCAAAGAGGCAACACAAGTTGCAATTCTGAATGCAAATTATATTGCCTATAGACTTTCTAAACACTACAAAATACTTTATACAGGTAAATCAGGATATGTTGCACATGAGTGTATATTAGACACTCGAGAATTATTATCCGATGCAGGATTAATAGTGGATGATATTGCTAAGAGATTGATTGATTATGGATATCATGCCCCGACTATGTCTTGGCCAGTTCCCAATACTTTGATGATAGAACCTACAGAATCTGAATCAAAAATGGAACTTGATCGTTTTTGCGATGCCATGATATCTATAAAATCAGAGATTGATAATGTGACAAATTCAGAGGATAATCCATTGAGAGGAGCTCCACATACGGCAATTGAGATAGCTACTGATAATTGGCATCATAATTATTCACGCAAGCAAGCTGCATATCCTTCAAGTTTCACTGAAGAACATAAATTTTGGCCATCAGTAGGCCGAATTGACAATACATGGGGTGACAGAAACCTAATATGTTCCTGTCCTGATGTGGAAACATATATGGAGGATAATTAATGTCAAACATAAAAATGTATGGAACGCCAACTTGTAGAGATTGTGTGATAGCCAAGCAAGTATTTCAGGAATTAGGAACTGATTATGAATTCATCAATATAGAAGATAGTCAAGAAGCAACAGAAAAAGCAATTGAATTGAATAATGGAGTTCGAAAAATACCTGTAATTTTATTCGCAGATAATTCGATTCTTGTTGAGCCTACAGGTGAAGAATTAAAGTCTAAAATGCTTTCATAATCGGCACTTTTTCGACAACCTTTTATAATATTTTCTTAAGGTAAGCCTTTTTATGGGTGAGCTAAAGTGTGAAATCAGGTGTTTGACAGTCAGGACACCCCTTGGAGAAAAATATGTCGACTAAAATCTCGAAAGCAATATTACTTGCTACCCTAATGCTGGGAACTGCATTGGTAATGTTCAGCCCTCCAGCTGAAGCTCAAGCTGCAGTTGCTTATTCTGTCGCTTTCACTAATGGTCAAGTTACACTTGATGTTAGACCTGGGGCTAGTGGAGTAGGATGTACAGAAATGGTCATAAGTAATGAGGGACAGGCTACAATTGATGTAGATATCGCACTCTCAGGTGGTGGTGTTACTATTTCACCTGGTGCGGTTTCAGTTACTTTAGGTCCTGGAGGAAGTATAACAATTCCGATTTGTGCATTAGCACTGACAAGATCATCTTACAAGACGGTTCAAGTTACGGCTTTGGCTTCAGGAAGAGAAACCAATACACAATTGCAGCAAGTCAATAAGAATGCTGGATTTGCAGTAATTGTTCAGCAATATGCGCGATTGTCAGTTCAAGCAACACAGCCATTCCAGAAAATTGGACCTGGTAAAGAATTTGTTTTGACATTTATAGCTGTGAATAATGGTAATTATGTGGATACAGTTGCGGTTGAGGTTCTTAATCAAAAAGATTTAGAGGATGCTGGTTTTACGGTAGCTTTGGCTGCGGTGCAATATTCTGTTGATGCAGCAGGCGAACAACCTGTGCAGCTAACTGTAGCTACTCCAAGAGGAACAGTCATTGGTTGGAGTAATGAGTATCACACAATAATAATGCAGGTTTCAACTACATTACAAGGTGAATCTGAGGCAAGGTCAGTTACAGCTACACTTTGGGTTCGTGGTGTATTCTTACCTGGTTTTGACCCAATGTTTACGATATTTGCTTTGGCTCTTGTCGCATCGGCTTTATCTCGTTCACGTCGAGATTAGATTTAGCCTAGTTTTAGGAGCAATAGATTATAGTACAGTGTGCACTCTGTAAATATGGAGAAATCGTGTGGCGTTGTTTTACTGAATTCTAACCAAGTTTTACTTTTACAACACCCAGATACAACCATAAGCGGTCATTGGGATTTTCCTAAGGGCCATGTTGAGAAAGGGGAAGATGAAATACAAACAGCGTTAAGAGAACTCAAAGAGGAAACGGGTATAGATAAGGTCAAAATAATAGATGATTTTCATCATCTTATTTCATATAATCTTTTGAGAGGTGAAGAGACTATTTTGAAAGAGGTTGTGTTCTTTCTTGGAATTACCAATCAAGAAAAAGTAAGTATTAGTTCTGAACACCAAAGTTTTGTTTGGTTGCAATATGAGTCGGCTTATGAACGCTTAACTTATGAGAATGCTAAAAAAACATTGAAAAAAGCATTTGATTTTTATAAAAATAGTTAGATATAAAACTTTTATCTACATAGATATCTTGCAATATCGTGAGTGACACAGTGGACACCGTAAAACTCGCCACTTTATCGAGAGATGAAATTCTTCGTGGAATCATATTGGTAGGCTCATTTTTTCTGGTTTTTGTATCTTTTGGTTCTTCTAATTTGGTTTTTGGTTTATCTAGCTTATTTGTAGCTGTTTTCTTTCTTTCTATCTTATTTTGGAAAGGCCCAATGGCTACAGATTTCACTTATATTTTAGGTAGGTATTCCGATAATTTTGCATTTTACTTAGATAAAGGTGAAAATTATCTTTGTAAGTCTTTCAATGCCAAAAAGAAATCTGAAAAAGTTTTAGTTGGTGTTGCATATAACTTTTCTTTAGTAATGTTTTTTGTAGTTCCTATAGATCTTATTTTTCAAGAATTGACAAAAGGAGAAAATTCTCTTCTCCTTTACCAGCAATTTATAACTTGGATTATTTATGTAATAGAAAGTGTATTTGGAATTGAAGTTTTTATCCAAGGAGACTATTCTACAAAATTAGTTTATGCAGATATGATAGATTTGGAGATAGTTTCAGAATGTACTGGTCTCCATGAAACAGTTTTCTTGAGCATGCTAATTCTTTGTTTCCGAGGAGTAAAACCTTTGGTTCGTCTCAAATGGGCTGCTTATGCTGTCATTTTTATCTTCATTGAAAATTTGATAAGAATCATTTCTTCTTATCCTATAGTTCATACATGGGAGGTAAGTACTTGGGAGAAGTATCATTATTTTTGGTGGCATACTGGCCAATATGCACTCATAATGTCTATATTTGTTCTTTGGATTATGATTGTAGCTGGGAAACCATCAAATAAAAGTCCCAAGAAAAGCTTCGTACGTTAATACTATAGTTTGTGATTCATTTTAGATGCTTTTGTTCTGAGATAATCACGGTTTTCATCATTAGCTTCAGTACGGTGCGTAATTTGCTCAACAATAAATCCATCATTTTTCAATTCTTCCACTTTAGCAGGATTATTAGTCATCAATTTAATTGTTTTAACACCTAGACTTCTCAATATGGCAGTAGCCCCCCCATAGTCTCTTAGTTCGGCTCTAAACCCAAGTGCAATGTTTGCCTCTACTGTATCCATTCCTTCATCTTGTAAATTGTATGCTTTTAGCTTGTTTACCAATCCAATTCCTCTTCCTTCTTGCCTTAAATAAACAATTATTCCACTGCCCTCATCAGCTATTCTCTTCATTGCCAAATCTAATTGTTCACCACAATCACATCTCATAGAATGCAGAACATCTCCCGTAAAACACTCAGAATGTATTCTAACTAGGACATTACCATCCGTATTTCCCATTATCAATGCAAGATTTTCTTTATCTTCACTATCTCCAGGAAATGCGATTAATCTAAAATCACCGAATTTAGTAGGCAGTCTGGCTTCTACTAATGAATCATTGTCTTTTTCCATAATTATTTTGATATAATCAATAGTTTTTCTTCATCCTTGATAAGATTATATTTTCTTCTTTTAACCATTGCTAAAACATCTCTTCTAGCGTTTGGCTCTTCATAAGTAATTTGCATTTCCTCGCTTTCTTGCATAGATACAATTTCTCTCAATACTGCCATCACAGCTTGAGTGCATTGTAAACCAGTTACATCAATTTCTTTCATTATTTATGCCGAGAAATTTCCTGTTAAATTTAGCTTAAATTTAGCTTCTTCAGACATCAAATCCATGCTCCATGCAGGCTCAAACACAAGTTCAACATTTGCTTTTGATACACCTTCGACTTCAGAAGCTCTTGCTGCAACTTCTTTTGGAAGTGAGCCGGCGACGGGACAAAATGGAGAAGTTAGAGTCATTTTAATCTCTACAGAACCGTCTTTTTCAATATTTATATTGTATATTAATCCTAATTCATAAATATTGACCGGAATTTCAGGATCAAAAACTTTCTTTATAGCTTCAATGATTTCATTCTCCAATTTTTTGCTCATTCAGTTGTAGTCTCCTCTTTTCCTTCTAATGCAGCCATTAAGGCGTGCCATGAAAGGGTTGCGCATTTGACTCTTGCCGGATATTTTTTTACACCTTCAAATATAGCTAATTTCCCTAATTCTTTTTCAGTTTCTTTACCTGTAACCAAACCATGAAAATTTTCAAACAAGCTTTCAACTTCACTTCTGTTTTTTCCTTTAATTGTTTCAGTTAGGATGCTGGCCGAGGCAGTAGATATGGCACATCCCGAACCTGTAAATTTAGCTTCTTTAACTTTTTCATTCTCTAACACAATTTGAATAGAAATCCTGTCACCGCATAATGGATTGTGACCTTTTGCTTCATGAGTATATAGTTCTAATTCTTCATTGTTTCTAGGGTTCTTATTATGATCTAGGATAACTTCTAGATATAACTCATTCCAGTCACTCATTTGAAAACCTCTATTGTCTTCTTGATGGAAATCATTAATTTATCAACATCTTCTTTGGTATTGTAAATTGCAAATGAGGCTCTTGCAGTTGCTGGAATAGAGTAAAAATCCATAATAGGTTGAGTACAGTGATTACCAGCTCTTATTGCTATACCATGGGAATCCATAATAGTTCCGATGTCGTGAGGATGTATTTTATTAATTACGAATGAGAGTACACTCGCTTTATTTCTTGCATTTCCTATTATTCTCACACCATCAATTTCATTTATTTTTTCGGTTGCATATTCCAATAGATTCGATTCATGTTCAGCAATATTTTCTATTCCGATATCGTTAATGTAATCAATTGCAATTCCTAATCCAATAGCTCCAGAAATATTAGGAGTTCCTGCCTCAAATTTGTTAGGCACATCATTATAGATTGTTTTTTCAAAAGTTACAGATTTAATCATATCACCACCACCCTGGTATGGAGGCATTTCATCCAGTAAATTTTTCTTTCCATACAAAACACCTATCCCTGTAGGTGCATACATTTTATGACCTGAAAAACAATAAAAATCAGCATCCATTTTCTTCATATCTATAGGAATGTGTTGAATTGCCTGTGCTCCGTCTACTAGAATTTTAATATTGTTTCTATGTGCAATTTCTATAATTTTGTTAATAGGATTTATAGTACCTAAAGAATTTGAAACATGAATTATGGATATAAATTTGGTTTTTCTGTTTATCATATTCTCTAGTTCATTAACTAATAATTCACCATCAATATTCATTGGTAATATTTTCAATTTGGCTCCTTTTTCTTCACATATCATTTGCCAAGGTACAATGTTTGCGTGATGCTCCATTTGTGAAATAATTATCTGGTCGTTTTCATTCAATAAAGGTTTAACATAACTATTTGCAACTAAATTTATCCCTTCAGTAGCACCTCTAACAAAGATAATCTCATTTTGATTTTCGGCGTTTATGAACTCTGCTATTTTTCTTCTAGAATCTTCGTAACTTTCCGTTGCTTTTTGACTTAGAGTGTGAACTCCTCTATGAATATTTGAATTAATATGGTTGTAATAATTTTCTAAAGAACCAATTACAGTTCTTGGTTTCTGCGTTGTTGCAGCATTATCTAAGTAAACTAAATCATGGCCATTTATTTTTTGATTTAATATAGGAAAATCAGCTTTAATTCCTTTTTTTATCATTCCCCACCTTTTGGTAACCTTTCTAGAACAGTTTCCATCATTTCGGTTCTAATTTTTTCATTATTTATCTTTCCAATTATTTCACCAACATACGCTCTCATAAGCAATTGTCTTGCATCTTTTTTGTTTATGCCTCTTGTTCTAAGATAAAACATGGCTTTATCGTCCAATTGTCCGACAGTAGCCCCATGAGTGCATTTTACATCATCAGCATATATCTCTAGTTCTGGTTTTGTATGAATTATAGCATTATCGCTCAATAATAGGTTTTGATTATTTTGTATTGCATCGGTTTTCTGTGCATCTGGATGGACATGTATTCTTCCATTGAATATTCCTCTTGAATTTCCATCAAGTATGCCTTTGTAGTGTTCATTGCTGGTACAATTACTTTTTTTGTGTTCAATTGTAGTATGGTGATCTATATGGTTGTCCCCATCAACAAGATATACTCCATTCAGCTCACAATTTGCTCCAGTTTCTAACAATTCTACATTAAAGTCTCTTCTTGCTAATCGTTTTCCAGCTGAAAAGTTATGTGAAATGAAATTGCTATCTTTTCCTTGCTTTACCCAAATATTTGCGATATGATACGTATCTTCAGCAAAGTCATCTAAAATTGTATGTTCTAAAATAGCTCCATCTTCAATTATAAAATCCATAACAGAATTCACAAAATTGCACCCTTTTCCGATTATTCTAATTTCTTCGAAGATGCTAGAATTACTATTTTTCCCAGCTACAATTGCAAATTTAGGATAAACGGCTTGTTGCCTTCCTTCATTAGTTATAAGATTTAAGATTCTTATCTCATTTTCTGTATTTGGTTCTAAAATGATATAACAACCATTTATTGCAAATGCATTATTCAAATTCATAAATGGATTCTCTTTATACCCAAGAATATTTTCATCTAGATATCCTTCAAGTAATCCATCAGCAATTGTACCTGTTTTACAATTATTTACAGATTTCACAATTTTACCATTTACTAAAACTACATCATAATCATCTTCATCAGTACTGCCCGTGTCATTAAATTCGAAGTCTAAGTTTAGAATTACAGAGGGATCGGAATACTTCCAGAATTCATCTTTATTTGTGGGAATTCCTACTTTGCTGAATTCTTCAAATGCCTTAATTCTTAAATCTTTAATCTTGCCATTCGATAGAGTTAAAGTACTTTCAAAATCGTCTGCAAATGCATTTTTTGCTTTCATTATGCTTTTGCTTCCTTAATAATTCGGTCATATCCCTTCTCTTCTAATTCAAGAGCAAGATTTTTGTCCCCTGAACTAATAATTTTCCCATCAACTAAAACATGTACAAAGTCAGGAACAATATAATTCAGCAATCGTTGATAATGAGTCACAATAATAATTGCATTTTCCTTTTTTCGCATGGTGTTTACACCTCTAGCTACAATTCTTAGAGCATCAATGTCCAAACCTGAATCAGTTTCATCTAATAAAGCTAATTTAGGTTCAAGAATGGCCATCTGGAATATTTCATTTCTTTTCTTTTCACCACCAGAAAACCCTTCATTCACAGGCCTCTTCAACAAAGAATCTTTTAGATTTAGAAGCTTTATTTTATCGCTAATTAAATCCATAAATTCCATTGCATCTATTTCTTTTTCTCCACGATATTTCCGTTGTGCATTTAGGGCAGATTTTAGGAAATATGTGTTGTTAACACCGGGCAATTCAACCGGATATTGAAATGCTAGAAAGACACCTTCACAAGCACGTTCATCAACATCCATTTCAAGAAGATCCTTGTTCAGATATTCAACTTTTCCTTGAGTGACTTCATAATCCTCATGTCCAGCTATTACTTGTGCTAGCGTTGATTTCCCCGATCCATTTGGACCCATAATAGCATGAGTTTCCCCTGCTTTTACTTCGAGATTGATTCCTTTTAGGATTTGGTTCCCATCTACTTCTACATGCAAATTTTCTATTTTTATCATTTAACCTACACTCCCTTCTAATGAAACTTCAAGCAATCTTTGAGCTTCAACTGCAAATTCCATTGGCAGTTCGCGAAACACTTCTTTACAAAATCCATTTACAATCAAATTGATTGCATCTTCTTCAGAGATTCCTCGTTGTTTACAATAATATATTTGGTCTTCACCAATTTTAGATGTTGATGCTTCGTGTTCAACATGTGACTTAGTGTTTTTCACGTCCAGATAGGGGAATGTATGTGCTCCACACTTATCACCTATTAGCAGCGAATCACATTGTGAATAATTCCGTGCACCAGTAGCTGATTTTTTTATCATAACTTGTCCACGATATGTATTTTGCCCTTTATCTGCTGAAATACCTTTTGAAATTATAGTACTTTTCGTATTCTTTCCAATATGAATCATTTTTGTTCCAGTATCGGCTTGTTGTTTGAGTGCCGAAAGGGCTACTGAGTAAAATTCACCTTTGGAATTATCTCCTTGCAATATACAAGATGGATATTTCCAAGTTATAGCTGAACCAGTTTCAACTTGTGTCCATGTTATTTTAGATGATTTTCCTCTACATGCACCTCTTTTGGTAACAAAATTATAGATTCCACCTTTACCTTCTTTATCCCCTGGATACCAATTTTGAACAGTTGAATATTTTATTTCAGCATCATCCAATGCTACTAATTCTACAACTGCGGCATGTAGTTGATTTTCATCTCGTTTTGGTGCAGTACAACCTTCAAGATATGAAACATAAGCTCCCTTCTCTGCAACAATCAACGTTCTTTCAAATTGCCCTGTATTTGGCTCATTAATTCTAAAATATGTTGATAATTCCATAGGACATTTTGTTCCGGGTGGAATATAACAGAAGGATCCATCGGTAAAAACAGCAGAATTTAAAGCAGCAAAAAAGTTATCTGATTGAGGTACAACTGAACCCATATATTTCTTAATTAATTCAGGATGTTCTTTTACGGCCTCTGAAATCGAACAAAAGATGACTCCTTTCTCAGCTAACCTTTTTTTGAAAGTTGTAGCTACAGACATTGAATCGAATACAGCATCTACAGCAACACCAGCTAGTATTTCTTGTTCTTCAAGAGGTATTCCTAATTTATTATAAGTTTTTATCAATTCAGGATCAACTTCATCTAAACTTTGCGGGCCTTCAGATGCATTTTTAGGAGCTGAATAATAGCTAATTCCTTGATAATCAATAGGAGGATAGTCAACATTTGCCCAATGCGGCTCGTCCATTTTTAGCCATATTTTGTATGCTTTGAGCCTCCATTCAGTTAACCATTTAGGTTCACCTTTCTTCTTAGAAATAAATTCAATTACTTTTGTATTCAGGCCAGGAGGTAACGTTTCAGATTCAATATCCGTTACGAATCCATACTTGTATTCCTGTTCAGCATATTCCTTCAACATTTCAGTTTCAGATTCTTGATTCAAAGATTACCACCATCATTCATTGATAAGGTCAATAATTCATTTTCATGATTTGGCTGAATCATTTCATTTAATTTTATTTCTTCAAGAGCTGATTTAACAGTTTTATTAATTTTTTGCCATGGTACTTCAACACTACATTTTGATTCATAAGAACAAGCACATTCATTTGTTGAACATTCAGTTAAGGCAATTGGGCCTTCTATAGATTCAATTATTGAGGCAATAGAAATAGTTGATGAAGATTCAGCTAATGCATATCCTCCTTGGTTTCCTCTTTGAGAGGTTAACAACCCTTCACTTGATAATTTTTTTAGAAGGTTGGTTACAGTTGGTAAGGGGATATTCGTTCGTTTCGATATCTTCTTTGCCGTATGAACTTTTGTTGAGTCCATTGCTGCAATATCAGTCATAATTATGATACTGTAGTCTGTAAGTTTGTTGATTCTCATCATGTGTATGTGCCTCAGAGTAATTGGACTAAATTAGTCCTATTTAAAATTCGCCTTGAATTAAGTCTTAGCATTACGCTTATATTCCTGCATATTAAGGCATATTTGGGCAGCCATGGAATCTAGTTCTATAGGAATGAAAGAACTTACTTTAGAGTCAGTAAAGGCAGAGATATATTCGCGTAATAATCCTACATTGACTCCGGTAGATATCGAGCTTCATGCAGAGGTAGTTTACAGAATTTTAGAATTAAAAAAGAAACATAATGCCGTAATTCTAGGTCATAATTACATGGAACCATTGGTTTTTGGTCTTTCCGAGCAAGGTGAACAAGGAGATTCACTTGCTTTGAGTATGAGCGCAGTTCAGACAGATTCAGATTTTATCATATTTAATGGCGTAAGATTTATGGCAGAAACTGCTAAAATTCTTAATCCTAGCAAAAAAGTTTTGATAGCAGATAAAACGGCAGGTTGTTCACTTGCAGATGATTTTGGTGCAGAAGACGTGAGAATTCTTAAGGAAAAATATCCTGGCGTTCCAGTGATGATCTACATCAACAGTTATGCCGATGCTAAGGCAGAATGTGAGGTATGCTGTACTTCAGCAAATGCTGAAAAGATTGCTATGGCTATGCCTGGCAATGAATTAATTTTTGTTCCCGATCTGTTCTTTGCTCAGAATTTAGAAAATGTATTGGAGGGCCAAAAGAAAATCTTGTATCCTGGCAAAGAAAATAGTGCTAAGGGAGCAGTTTGTGAAGTTCATGAAAAATTCACTTTAGAGGACATAATTGCTATAAGAGAATCATTTGGAATAACAAAAGGACATCCAACACGAATGATGTATGTTCATTGGGAGTGTAAACCTGAAGTTCTTCAGGAAGCTGATTATTATGGAAGCACATCACAAATAAGAAATGATATTGCAAAAAGAGTAGAAGGTGGTAACCTTGAGAAGGCATTTATTGCTTCAGAATGCGAATTAACCTCGAATTTGATGGAAGAATTTCCTTCCGTAGAATTTGCTACAGCTTGTTCTGTACGTTGCAATCATATGGCTAAAATATCATTGAACAAAATTCAGCCAATTCTTGAGGCTATAGATTCAGGTGCAGATTTATCAAAATGGGAAGTTGTACTTTCAGAGAGTACAATTCAACGTGCTTCAAAGCCAATACAAAAGATGCTTTCGCTTAGTTCCTAAATCTTCTTGCTACAAAAGCTAATGCTGGAACTGCTAAGATAATTTCGAATCCCGGTAAACCTAGAAGGCCATCTCCATCTCCAAGCAATTGGGTAGCTTTCATTAGATTAACAGTTACAAGTGCTTGATTACCAGTACCATTTCCTGAACCATTACTAGGCATATGATCAAACGTGGAATAACCCATCATAAGTGCGATTCCATCACCCTCTACTTCAATCCAAGTTATTACTGTGGAAGTCATTTCAGCAGTACCATTAGTTAAGCCAATAGAATATTCGGATCCTTCGGTGACTTCTGCCTTTTTGTTATCAGCCATATATCCATCCTCACCCATAAGCATTACGAATCCCCCATCAAGATTAGTATCCCAATTTGTTGACCAGGCTTCTGCGAATTCTACATTAACTTGAGAACCTTTCCACATTGCACCAAAGAAAAAGAGGTGATTTCCTTTAACATTTAATCCAGTGTCATAAGTTACATTATCATAGTGAACTTTTACGTCTTCCCAGCTTGTTAAGGATAAGTCAATTCCGAAAGTATCTCCAGCGACCAAATCAATATTTGTGCCTAAAGAGTGTGTTCCTTTCTCTACATCCCCTCCTCCGTGTGTGCAATCACTCTCATCTTCACTCACGTCTTGTCCATTATGTTGAATTACAATAGTCCAATAACAGTCATCGTTACTATCACTTTCCATACTTTCCCACCAAATATCAAATGAGGTTATAGAAACAGAAATATCAAATTCTACAGGTTCACTTGTCCAAGTTCCAACGGCAACAGTCTCTCGTCCACTTTCAAAAAGTATCCAATCATCAGATTGACCATTCACTGTTTTTGTAGCTTGAGGATCATCAGGTAATTTATTTTGAGGAGATAAGTCATCGTTACCCTCACTATTTTGAGTCTCTTTTAAATTGAATTTAAGTAGTAACTCTGGATTCTCATACGTAGGTTCATCTTCAGCATTTACGCTTGCTGAGGCAATAATTAAGGCCGAAAATGCGAACACTAAGCACGCTGTAATCCATCTCATGGGCTACGTCCATTAGGTTCGTTTTATTAAAGTTCTCTTTTAGAATAAGCCACGCAAAGGAGTGCAAAAATAACTAAAGTAAAATTAAGACCCGGTAATCCTTCATCATCGCTTGAACTTCCAGAACTTTGTTTCAATATGTCTACTGTGTTGAACTCTATAGGTGGTGCGCCAGATGAACTTCTTTTAGTTAGTGAAAAGCTAATAACAGATTGATCCAATTTTGCATATTTATCATCAACATACCAGGTAATCTTTGTTGAGGTAATTGAGGTTCTATTCAAATCATAATCTATTCCATCTTCAATAATAGGGTAACCATCTTTTTGAAGTGAACTATTCAAGCCAACTCCATCTACGATTAGTCTAATGTAATTTCCATTCACAGCTTCTTTGGCATCCGTATCCCAAGCTTGAACAAAATCAAAACTAACAGCTTGTCCATTAATATTCGTTTGACCAAATTTAATTGCGTCAGCAGCAAA
>JAPYSZ010000015.1:16583-17776 GCA_029941645.1 Candidatus Poseidoniia archaeon | reverse complement strand
AAACCGAAATTCATGGTCCTTTCTGAAGGTAGCACAAATCTTCATTTGAAAATAAGTTTATAAGGTGCTAAGGTGACAAGTCGTAAATAGCAACACAGAATAAGCTCTTATGGCTGATTTGCTGAGTGATGAAGTTGTTGAAAAAACACTGAATGGGCTCGATGATTGGGGTTATGACGACGTCTATAGACGCATACAGAAGGAATTCATATTCGCAAATTTTGAATCGGCTGCTACTTTCGTACAACATGTAGCTAGTATAGCTGGAGAATTAGGACACTATCCCGAGATTCTAATACACAAAGAAAGTGCTGTAACTGTGACATCTTCTACAGCTGAAGAAAATGGTGTAACTGAAAAAGATATTGCTCTTGCAGAAAGTATAGAAATTCTAGTAACTGGTTAATTTTTTGACTAAGTAATAGACAATTCTTTGACCACATATTCATCAGAATTTTTATCAATGTATTCTATCAAATCTGATACATGCGGGGAGTCAAGCAAAATCTCATTGGATTCGTGGTCAATAATACGAAAAGGCATTCCATACATACTACACCAATTTATTTATAATTTGCTAAGCCGAAGTAAGACTTTAGGGGCCCTTCCTATTGGGTTCCCGTGAAGCAATACTTAGACTTAGTACGCGATGTTTTAGACCGAGGAACTAGGAAGGAAAATAGGACTGGGGTCGACACGATATCTGCTTTTAATATTAACTATTCTATCGACCTGAACGAAGGATTTCCGCTTCTAACTACCAAAGAAATTTCCTGGAAGAATATAGTAATAGAAAATTTGTGGTTTTTATCTGGAGACTTGCACATAGGACTATTAAAAAAGCACGGTTGTAAATTCTGGGATTACTGGGCTGATGAGGACGGTTACGTACCAAGTGCATATGGCAACTTTTGGAGAAAATTTCCAATACATGGAGAACCAGAATATAATGACCAAGTGCGTTACGTTTTAGACACTCTAAAAAAGAATCCAAACAGCCGTAGAATGGTGATTTCGGCATGGGCTCCAGGTAATGCTCAGACTAGTGGTCTACCTCCCTGTCATCTTATGTTCATTTTCAATGTACAATATGATGGAAATAATGAACCTCGGCTTTGTGTACACCTTACGCAACGCAGTTGTGATGTTGCCCTAGGTGTTCCATACAATATTGCAGGATATTCATTTCTTCT
>JAPYSZ010000015.1:15292-16483 GCA_029941645.1 Candidatus Poseidoniia archaeon | reverse complement strand
CCTAAAGGTATTATTGGAAAAAACAATTCGATTCCGTGGCATTATTCTGCCGATCTAAAACGCTTCAAACGATTAACAATAGGAAACACTGTAATCATGGGCCGTAAGACTTGGGAATCATTACCAATAAAACCACTTCCAAACCGTAGAAATATTGTTATAACAAGAAGCTCTATTGAAGAAATAGATTGTTTTCAAAGTATTGATGATGCACTACAAACTTGTGAAGGTGATGTTTGGTTTATTGGTGGTGCTGGAATCTATGAAGAAGCAATGAAAAAAGCAGATTTAATTGATATGACTCTTGTCCCAGATAACATCACAGGAAAGAATTGTATTTACTTCCCAGAAATAGGAAATGAGTGGAAAGAAGAGGAAAATAATCGATTAGAAGAAGACCCTAAATTAGGCCATAAAACTTACACCCGTAGGGTGTAACACACCTTTATATTACAGAGGGTTAAGCAACACTGGAGCGACTATGTTACGCAAACTAACTGCTTTCTTGTTAGCCATACTGATGTTACCACTATCTGCAATGAATACTTTAGCAGACGAAGGCGACCCAGATTTATCAATAAATGAAATAACCTTTAGCGACGATTCACCAACTGGTGGAGACACTATAACCATTACTGCAGAAATTGCAAATGATGGCGGATCAAGTGGTCTAATAAGCGTAACTACCAATGTGAGTTTCTACTGGGACGGAAATTACATCGGCGAAGAAAGTATCACTGTTCCAGGAAGTAATACTGCAGACGCCGAAATGGATTGGAAAGCTGTAGGCGGTTCACACACTATAACGGTAATTGTAGATGAAGATGAACAAATACGTGAATCTAATGAAGAAAATAACGAAGAAAATGAAGATATTGATGTAGCTTATCCTCCAATCCTTCTACTTGATGATGACAATAGTAGCAATAATGGAGGTACTAGGACTGAAACTGATGGTTACTATACCAATGCACTTGACAATATGTCTACCTCAATAGGCTATGATGTTATCAGAGTTGATAGTGGACAAAACGCACCTGATTACGATACATTAAGTGAATACAGCTTGATTATTTGGGTTTGTGGCTCTGATTATCAAAGCGGTGATACTGATATTACTTTTACAGACGAGGATAAACTAAATGTCGCTGATTATCTTGATGGTGGAGGGTCTTTGTGGGCTATTGGACA
>JAPYSZ010000015.1:12869-15192 GCA_029941645.1 Candidatus Poseidoniia archaeon | reverse complement strand
AACTAAATGTCGCTGATTATCTTGATGGTGGAGGGTCTTTGTGGGCTATTGGACACGATATTATGTACGATTTTAATAATGCTGATGGAGATAGGTATGAAGGTGATTTTGAATACGATTATTTTGGAGTTTCCTATATTGACCATGACCGCCAAAGTCCTGCTGTAGCGTATGGTGTTGACGATGATCCTATTTCAGATGGAATCAGTTATGATACATCGCCCATAATGACTGATTTTGGAGATGATCTGAATCCCCGTGATGGATTTGAAAAAGTTCTTAGCTCTAATGGAGATTACAATATTTCGACTATCAGAACCGAAGAGGATTACAAATTAGTCTTCATGGCTATAGATTTCAGTTCATTTAGCGAAAGTTCTGATCGGGATGAATTTATGGAACTTGTAGTTGAATATTTGGTAGAACAACTAGAAAATGATGTTGCTCTTAGTCGTTTCAATACACCAAAGGATGGATACACCGTTGAACCCGACGCAACTAATACCGTAAATATCACAGTTCGGAATAGAGGAACTGAAGACCAAGATAGTGTTCAAGTTTCTATTGATATTAGATGTTTGAATAATACTTACAGACACACAGACTCAGAAACCATATCAATAGCTACTGGAGAAGGAGCCTTTGTTGAATTCGATTGGGAAACGCCTGACGATGAGGATTATGAATACGAGATAAAAGCTGAAGCAACGATATCTAATGATGAGAAAGAAGATAATAATGATAAACAGATTGGTGTAAATACATACGTAAACTATGACATAGGTCTTTCAGAAGCAAGAGTAGATCCTATGATTGCTGAGAAAGATACTAACCGTGAAATGACTGTGATTGTAACAAACACAGGTGACGTTTCTATGAGCCCTGATATTAGTGGTAAAGTATACGATGGAGCTGGTGGAGTTGTATACAACGGAGGAACACAATCTATTGATGATTTAGATCCAGGAGACTCTGTAACCTTAGATTGGGAATGGGAAACTGATGAGTATGGAACTTTTTGGTTTGAAGCTGAAGTACATGATGATAATGATGAGATACCGGATAACGATCTTTCTTCAGCTATTATGAGAAGTGTCGACATTGAATTTATAGATGATATGGAAGATGGAATAAATGGATGGAAAAGTTACAAGTCATTGAGTAATCCATGGCATATTATTGATACTGATGAAGATGATAATCGTGAAGCCTCTAGTCCAACACATGCTATGTGGGTTGGAGATGAATCTAAAGGTGACGGGGAATACGAAAATAATTGGGATTTCTCATTGTATACTACGGACAATCACACTCTAGGAACAAATCCAAGCATGTCGGTTGATATTTGGTATAGTACCGAATTTAGCTGGGATGGAGGAAATGTTCAGATTTCTACTGATGGTGGAGCTGAGTGGGAAGTCCTTACACCAGATGGAGGATATCCTGACGATGCTGTGGTAGGATTAGATAATGAACCTGGATACACAGGAACTTCAGGGGATGGAACTGAAGCTACTTGGGATACGGCTAACTTCAATCTTGGGAATTACACAAACGAAGATGTAAAGTTCAGATTTAGATTTGGAACGGATTCTTCTGTGGATGGTTATGAGGGATGGTATATTGATGATTTCCAGATTGTTAATGGAGTTAGTACCCAATTTGAAGATGACTTTGAGGATGGTACTAGTGATTGGGAAGCTGATGTGGTTCTGAGCGAATGGAACTATTATTCTGCTGATGAAGATTACGGAAGAGCCTACTCAGGTGATTATGCCTGGTATCTAGGAAATACAGATACTGGAATCTACAGCGCTTCTTTGAATGATTCTTTAGAAACCCCAACAATCGATTTGGGAGACGGTTCTGAAAAATATGTATCAACTATGATTTGGTTTGGTATTGATGGACCTTATGACTATGCTGCACTTGAGATAAACGTATCTGGAGAATGGGAAACACTAGAAACTATTCCTGGAGATAATGGAGATTATTCAGAGGAATATGATGATGCTGATGAAAATGGCTGGTTGTACGTAGAGACTGATGTAAGTGAATACGAAGGGGATGTAACCTTTAGAATAAGATTCGTATCAGATACATATACACAATATGATGGTTTGTATGTAGACGATTTTACTCTATACAGTCTACCTCCAATTCCTAATGATGTCGGAACTAAGGATTTGGATGCACCTGATACGGCTAAACCAGGAAGGCCTGTAACTTTCCATTCTAATATCTATAATTTTGGTACAGAAAATCAAGATTTATTTGATGTAAGAGGTACTGTAACTAAAGATGATGGAACTGAAGTTTACAA
>JAPYSZ010000015.1:8286-12769 GCA_029941645.1 Candidatus Poseidoniia archaeon | reverse complement strand
ATTTATTTGATGTAAGAGGTACTGTAACTAAAGATGATGGAACTGAAGTTTACAATGAAACACAAGAAGTTGAAGATCTTGAATCTAAAAACAATGTGACCCTAGATTGGACTTGGGAAGGTGGGCCAAATGGAACCTATACTATCAGAGTAGAAACATTATTAGAGGATGACGAACGAGCTGGAAATAATCCTAAGGAAAAAGCAGTTGATGTTGCGGAAAGTGGATACAAAGTTGCATTGGCTGTAGAAGAACAAGCTAAAGACGTACTATCTGGTGAATCCGTATTTTTCAACTTTACAGCTACGAATACTGGAGAGAACAGTGGATATTATGATATAACTACTGATTTTAATGGTGAAGACGATGAATGGAAAATAATATCGCATATTACGAGTCTATATCTAACTGCAGGATCAAGTCAAAACTTTACAGTTGTTGTTATTGCACCAACTCTAGCACCTCTTGGTGATGAACATTCATTCTCAGTCACTGTAACTAGTAGAGATGATCCTGAAACTGAAGACAACCAAGATATCTCTGCTACACCCCTCTACTATGAACAAAATGGTGGTGACAACGTCTTGGTGATTGATGCGAACTTTGGTAAAAACAATGGATACAACAATTACTACAACGCTGACGGATTAGATAACCGAATGAAAAATTCTCTGCAAAATTATTTTGATGATGGTGAGAGTCGCGGCTATGATGTTTACACTATGCCTTATGATGTTGAAGCTGGAGCTTATGGCGAATTACACCCATACCCTACCAATGAACTAATGACTAATTATGACGTAGTCATATGGATTCAAGGTGACCACCAACAAAGAAATTTAACTAATTGGAAGTCTTGTATCAGTGATTATCTAGACAGTGGAGGCAGCATGTGGATAATGGGGCAACAGTTCATGACAGCCCTGAACAGTTCTACAGGTTCTAGAGAACCTGGAACTTTCGAATATGACTATCTTAAGGTAGAATATGTTAGTGACAGTTCTGGAACTCCAAACCCATTAGTTGGTGTTGATGATGATGATATTTTTAGCGAAGCCGAATATGATATGGGAGATCGAAGTATTTACAGCGGGGATTATGCAGATTGGATTCGTCCTAATGATGATGCAATAGGTGCATTTTACACAGGTAAAAGCAATTGGTGGCATATTGTAGATACAGATGAAGATTCAAATCGAAAAGCGAACAGTCCAACACATTCGATGTGGATTGGAGATGAAACAAAAGAAAATGGAGAATATCGCAGCGGTTGGGATTATTCGATTTATACTTCTGATTCTTATGAATTAGGAATAGGTGGACAACTGAGATTCCAGCAGTATTATCATACTGAAAGCTCAACATATCCTTACGACGGTGGAAATGTACAAATATCAACTGATGACGGAGAAAGCTGGGAAGTGATTGCCCCAAGTGGTGGTTATCCTGCGGATTCCGTTACTGGACTTGATGGAGAACCAGGATACTATGGTGATTCTGGAGGCTGGGTACAAGCGACATTTGACTTAGGAAACTTCTCAGGTGAAGATGTAAGATTCAGATTTAGATTTGGTGCTGATAGTGTTGTTGACAATTATGAAGGTTGGTATTTCGATGATGTTGAATTAACTGACACAGGTGGATCTTTATTGAGTGATGATTTAGAATCAGGAATGAATAATTGGAATGATGCTCCGCAAATTTTCAATATGTCTTTACACTTTGAAGGAGATTACCGAATAATTGTTTCGCCATTTACATTTGCATTCGTGAATGGTAGTGACGATAGAGATGATATGGTCGGGCGAGCTCTAGATTGGTTAAGAGCTGCATCGGCCGCAGATGATGTTGGTGTGAAATTTTTAGAAATTGAAAGTGCAACGAATGAAAACTCAACTATTGAATTCTCAAGCATCATTAAGAACTATGGATCAGAGGATCAAGCCGCATTCGATGTTGAAGCGAGAGTTATCGACTCGGATGGTAATGAATTATGGTCTGAGACAAGAGTAGTCGGGCCTCTTCAATCAGGTGATGAAGAAACATTAGACTGGGAATGGAACAGTGAAAACCCAATGGAAGTAACTATAATCGTTGAAACTTTGAAAGAAGATGAAAACCATCGTAACAACGAAAAAGATGAAAATATTGAAGTTGTAATGATTTGCATACCTGATATTTTAACATTTAACGACCATAAAGAAGGTGAACCTGGTGATGATATAATGTTTGATTTAATCATCAATAATGGAGCATCAGGAACTGATGTTTTCGACATCGAAATGACTGGTAGCGCTTCTAGCTGGGGTCAAATTGCTAACCAAATGGAACTGAAAAGTAATGAAAGCCGAGATTTAGAATTAGCACTTAAAATAGATGATGATACTGAATATGGTGATTATGATTTAACTATCATTGTGACTGCCAGTGATGGAACTGTAGACGAACTAGAACTGCTTGTAACGGTTACAGACAATCCTGTAAATTACGAAGTAGAAATTGAATTGGATCCAACC
Source organism: Candidatus Poseidoniia archaeon (assembly GCA_029941645.1). Lineage (GTDB taxonomy): Archaea > Thermoplasmatota > Poseidoniia > MGIII > CG-Epi1 > CG-Epi1. The sequence goes on along the minus strand of JAPYSZ010000015.1, from coordinate 10,253 downwards.
AATATAGAATCGATTGCAGGTAAGGACGTTGAATTCACAGTAACTATTTACAATAATGGTGATGAACAAGACACCTTTGACCTTGCTTCAAGCGGAGACGGTGAAACATGGATAACATTCGATGAGGATGAAGTTACTATCGGAGCAGATGGTGATGCTACAGTAAGCGGGCTAATCAGTATTCCTACAGATGCTGAAGACGGCAATACTTACATTGACATTAGTGCAACTTCAAGAAATGATCAAAGTGCATATGATGAAAAAACAATCAAAGTAATTGTTGAAGAATTGGAGAGCGGAGCTACTCTCAGAAGAGATAGTGGTGGTCTGATTAACATCGCTCCAGGTGAAGCTGGCGTGTTTAATTTCACATTATTAAGTGATAGTAATGGTATGCAGAGTCTCACTATAGTAACCGCTGCAGAGGCTGGTGAATGGGCTACATCTTCCATAACTGAAATTAATTTAGATGCTGATGAAGGAACAACATTTACAGTTACAATAGATGTACCTGTAGGAACTTCTGAAGCTACGTATAGATTAGAAGTTTTGATTATGAATGGTGAAGAAGAACTTGCAAAGTCTGTTTCAAATGTAATAGTACAAGAGGAATTTGAAGAAAATATGGATATTATGTTCTGTTTAACAGATCTAAGCGGCTTTTGTTTGAACTCAGGTAACTTCGAAATAACGATAGAAGCAAATAAGATTCAAACTGCTTCCGTTGGCTTTTCTGTTGAAAACATAGGTAACCTTGATGCTGAAGTTGCGTTTGGTATATTGATGCCTGATGGGACCATGGGTTCTGAAATATACTTTGACGATAATCTCAAAGAATGGAGAGTAGCTATTTCTCCATCAGAGACTGACTTATACCCAATAAGCTTAGATGTTGGTGATTCTATGGATTGGGGAGCTATCGCAGTAATTGCTAGAGATGTTTTACCGGGTTCCTATACCTTTACAGTAAAACTAATGCTTGCCACTGAAACAAACTCAGAAACATACATATTCGAAGATTTAGAACAAGTAACAATCACTGTTAATGTTGAAGGTGATGCACCGGAAGACAATAGTGGAGAAGAAGAGGATGACTCCTTACTTCCGGGACCGTCTTTCATCTCTATTGTTGCGATGTTAGCAATAATTGTATATCGAAGAAAAAAATAAATTATTCGTCGAAGGACCCGTTAGCAATTAAAGCTGGTATTAGTGCAAAATAAGACATGTACAATGCGAAGGCTGCAAACCAAATAATCTCCCATAAGTCATTATTGAAAAAACGAAGAATTACAGTTGCAATAAGAACTAGAATACCAAATAATATTGGATTTCTAAATCCAGCTCTAGCTTTTGCATAAGGTATGGTTGTAACTGTGAGTAGTGATACAAGTCCAATTGCAAGAGGTACCAAAACATCGTTAATTTCATTGATTGAAGAATATTTTATTGAAACTACAACAATAAACATCGTAAGTCCCGGTGCAGGCAAACCCTCGAAATATTTCTTTGATCCTTGTTTACCCATAGTAAACCTAGCTAACCGAAATATACTCAATAAGGCAATCATTAGGGACGCTGAGATTGCAACCAAATTTTCTATATTATATCTAAAATTAATTTGCATATTGTTATCAAATATGTCTAGAGCAGGACCACGTGCAATATCATAATACAAAGAATAAACCAAGATTGAAGGTGCTATACCAAAACATATTGAATCTGATATAGAGTCAAGATATTTGCCATAATCATGTTTTGTTCCAAATTTACGAGCCAATGCACCATCCATTCCATCTATGATTGCCGAAATAGGAAGTAAAAGCAAAGCAACGATGTAACTAGATGTTGTGCCATCTATAATGTAAGTAATTGCTAGAAATCCCAGCGTGGCACTAGTAAGAGTTGCCAAATCTGCATATGAGATTAAAGTTAAGGGCTTAAACCATCTTTCTAGAATACTCATT
>JAPYSZ010000015.1:0-8186 GCA_029941645.1 Candidatus Poseidoniia archaeon | reverse complement strand
CCTCCAGGTTTATGCTTTTGAGAAATAATCCTACCATCTATTGGTGAACGATTCACATGAACATTTTGGAGCCCCATAAATATTGAAATTTTGATCATTCCATTCTTTTTGATTGCTTTCTGCACAAGACCATCTGCAGGACTAACAATTCCTTCTTGAATTTCACGATGCGGATCTCTGTAAAAGAATAGTAAGAACAATGAAAGGAAAATTAAAACCAAAGATAGTAGATAAATCTCTTCTAAGGGCCAATCAACCTCGATTCCTTGGCTATTAATTGAATCTGCTGATGCTCCAAAAGGAAACAAAATAAGACCAAAAACAGTAACATAAATGACCATCATAGGCATGCCCTTTGCAAAAGGTACGTCTTGAGCGTTCTTTGGAGCTTCACGAAGAGGTAAATCAATAACTCCCAAAATTGAATCCTGCATTTCGGGTAAAAAATGGAAAACGGCAATAGCTAAAAAAATAAGAGCCACTAAACTACCAACTTTCCCAATGACGGCATGAGCCCAGAAGAAAGTGTCATCTCCCCAAACATGCTCGTATGTTAACCAAATAACTACTGCATTCCTAATTAAATTAAGAATGTAAATAGGAGGTACAGTTGCTAAAAATGCATTGAAACGGCGATTCAAAGGTGCTTTAGTACAGATAACACCTCCTACAAATATAATCATACTTTGGAGTGCTGTACAAGCAAGAACGATGTTAACAGATGGGGCAAGAGGATCTTTCCAATCTCCTCCTTCTACCGATACCCTTACTTCTTGATGTTCTGAACCTGGCCGATAAATGCGTGATCCTTCGCCATAGTCTATTGAACCAAGCGTATTTTCAATACCAAAAATATCAAGAATCCATATCGATTGTTCTGCAACCAAATGAATTAACCATCCTGCAAGCAAAGGTACTCTTTCTACAAAGAAGTAAATTCCTCCTGCTACCACAGTCATGGCTGCTAACCAGCGCAATGGCTCATAGGATTCTTTCCAAATAACGCTCAAATATTCATGGTAAGCTAAATAACCAAAAAAAGGAACTGCTGCTGCACAAAAAAGAGCATTAACTGGATCTTTTATTAGAATGTAATGTTCTACCTGAATCCACCAAAAAAAACCAAGAGACAGCCAACCTAAGATAGATATTTGATGACCTATTTTTTTTGGAAAATGCTTCCCCAAAAAATTATGTCCTTTCTCTGAAAGGTAATAACCTACTCCTAAAAGAAACAATGAACTGATGACGAAAACTTCTCCTAGTAGCGATAAATCAGTTGCCATTATAATTGGGACAAAGTTGTTCTAAAAAAACCCTCTGGTTTAATTTGTTAACCATTTTTGGGCAGCCTTGTATGACTCTAAATCTCCAATGTCATACCAATTTCCACGAAAAGAAACACATCTAACGTCATTTCTCCTAACATTCCAAGCTAAGAAATTACCAAGTGCATCACGATCGCCTCCAGAATTAATATATTCAAAAAAATTAGATACACCATCTTCAGATAATAACCAATATGCTGTTGCAGCTAATGTAGATTCTGGTTCCGCTGGTTTTTCAATAAAATCTACTATTCGATCCCCATCTATTTCTGCAATTCCATAAAGTTTAGCAAGCTCATAATCTTCAACATCGTATAATCCGATTACATCTCTTTGAGTTTTATCAGATTGAGTTAACATTCGACTTAAATCAAAATCTGATAAATTATCTCCTCCCGCAATAATGACAGGACCTGTGATTGACAATTCATTAAAAAGCAAATTTAATGCTCCTAAAGCACCTAATTTTTCATCTTCACTATTGCTAGATTCAACAAAAAGTTGTAGATTTAATGGACCTTCATAACCTTCTACAAATTTATTGAAATTTGGTGCAAAAAAACTATTAACCGAGACAATGACTCTATCAGGTGATACACTCTCTAACGAATGTAAGACATGAGAAAGCATTGGCTTACCTGCTACATCAAGAAGCTGTTTGGGTGTTTTCTCAGTAAGTGGCAACATTCGCTTGGCAAAACCACCAGCTAAAACGATTGAATCCATTAAAGATTAATTTTACCGCCAGACATCAACTGTTGAAGGGCATCATCTGCCACATTCTCTAACTTCTTTGGATCATACAACTCTTCCTTAATATTTTTTCTATGATCTTTAACAACTTGCCAGCGAGCTTGGCGTTCTTCGCTAGCTGTTTTTTTATGTGTTCTTAACGTATCAAGCATTTCCATTGCTTTAGCATGTTGATTATCAGCCTTCTTTCGACAATCGACAAATTCTTTATGTTTCTTATCTGCCTCTGTAGAAAGATGGGAAGCTTCCTTCATAATCGTGGTGACTTTTTTGTATATCTTTTTGTTTAAACGTGCAAAATCCACGACTGACTTGTGCTCTTCATCTGCTTTTGAAAATTCTGTATCTATACTTACATCGAGTTCAGAAACTTCTGCATCAAGATGTTCTTGGGTTAACAGAACTTCCTCTTGGTCATCAAGACTTCTTCGAAGAATAGCTAATTTATCCATGATTTCTCTTTCTTTAGCAATCGACATTTCTGTAGTTTCTCTTCTCTTTTCTAAATTAAGAATTTCTGAATGTAATGCCTGAACTGTATCTTTCATAGATTTTCCGGCTTTCGTACCTTCCCTTTTTTGTTGCTTAAGTTCGATTAATTTCTTTGCTTTTTCTTGAGCCCCATTACGTGCATTTTGGTGTTTAGTTTTAGACTTGGAATTTGATTTCATCGCTTCACGATGCTTCATTATTTCTTCCATGACCTTGCTTCGTTGGTCATGCAGTGCATTACGCTCATCCCTCAAAACTCGGGCTTCGTCATTTAGAGCATTTCTTTTTACTATACAATTTTGAAAGCGCTCTTCAGCTAAGATAATTTCCGATTTTGGCTTTTGCTGATTTCTATTCTTTTTCTGGGCCATTCCTATTTTTCCAATACATATTCTATATATTGAGATAAGACACGTTTGGGCTTAAGATATAAAGCTGACGATTATGTTTAATATGCAAATGGATTAAGTATCGAGTAAATAGACTCGTCCACAGGACCTATTTCAAGTTGCATTGGTTCTCCTGTAAATGTTTCTACTAATTCCATATATCTAGCTGCAGCCTCGATTCGTAATTCATTTGTTAATTTAGGTGGTTTTCCATCACCTGTGAATCCTTTATCAGCTAACCAAGTTCGAACGTATTCTTTATCTAATTTTCTTGGTTCTTCTTTCTTTTCAAAACGTTTTTCATAATCCTTGGCCATCCAATATCGACTTGAGTCTGGTGTATTGACCTCGTCCATCAACATTATTTTTCCATTCGATATTCCAAATTCATACTTTGTATCAACGAAAATTAAACCATGATCTGCAGATCTAGAAACTCCTCTTTCATACAGACGCATGGAAATACGGGCTAATTCCTTGTACAGTGCCGGATCAACTACACCACGTTTGTAGAGTTCAGATGGAGGTACGGACTCATCATGGCCGCCTTTAGCTGCTTTGGTAGAAGGTGTAATAATTGGCTCAGGAAGTTTTTCATTTTTGCGCATCCCGTTTGGCAACTCATTACCACAGAATTCTCTATCACCTCGTTCATATGCTGTCCAGGCTGATGTTGATGTTACTCCTGTAAGATATCCTCTAACTACCATTTCAACTTGAATTGGATCACATTTTCTTACAGTCCAAACATTAGGATGAGGGCGCCTAATTACATGATTAGCTACAATATCTGCAGTTTCTCCAAACCACCAATCTGCTAATTCCACTAATGATTGGCCTTTGAAAGGAACAGTTCCTAACACTCTATCAAAAGCAGAAATTCTATCCGTTGTAACCATTGTTATGGTATCTTCGTTGACATAGTTATCACGGACTTTTCCTCGATAAAGCTCACCTTGATCATCAAAATTTGTCTCTTCGAGAGTATATTCGAGTTGCCGTTTTAGCATGTCGCGGTCCATGTATAATATGCTAATTGCGCAAGGGACTAAAAGAACCACTCCCGTACGACTTCTAACCAATGCTTAGTAAAACGTTGAAAAAAAGTACTGGAAGAGCTCTTGAACCTCTGGGTAAAGCCATAGGGAAATTGGGAATCAGACCAAATCATATCACAATAGCAGGACTTGTCTTAACTTTTTGTGCTGCATGGTTTTTATGCATGAATAGAGATGATGAACCCGATATCTACTATGCCTTCTTGATTGGACTAATAGCTTGTCTATTCGATGGGGCTGACGGACTAGTTGCGCGCTCTACTGGGACTACCTCTATCAAAGGTGGATACCTCGATGCCGTCATTGATAGATATGCTGATTGTATCGCATTTGGTGCCTTAATCCTTGGCGGTTGGATGAAACCAATTGGAGGCTTGGAATTTGTCTCTGGTGAATTATGGGCTATAATTGCATTGGCTGGAGCTTTCCAGACCTCATATAGCAGGGCTGCGGCCGAAAGATTGGGTGTCACGCAAGAAGGAATAGGCGTTATTGAAAGGCCTGAAAGGTGGTTCATATTGGGAATAGGACTATTAATTGGAGAATTAATGGGAGATGTAGAAACCATAATTACTTGGATTGTCGCATTCTTAGCCATATTTGGAAATATAACTGTGCTACAAAGAATGTATCATTTTTGGGCCGAGGCGAAAGATGAGTGAATCTAAAGATTTAATCAAAGAAGCGTTCGTATCTTTTTTCTTTTTAGGAAGAGCACCTGTAGCTCCTGGAACATTTGGGTCATTCGGATCCTTAATCTTAGCATATCTTATCGTTGAAAACATAGTTGATTACTCTGGTTATTTGCTATTAGGGCTGTGTGGTATCTTTTACTATATTGGATTACAAATTGCTCCATGGTGTGAGGATAGATATGGAAAAGATCCGGGAATTTATGTGATGGATGAAGTTATTGGTTACTTGATTCCTATTGGCTTTCTAATTATTTTTGGAGTGGACTTAACAACAAACATATGGATTTTATCTTTTATTTCTTTTAGAATCTTTGATGTGTTGAAAATATGGCCTGCAAAAGATTTAGAAAATATGAAGGGGGGGCATGGCATAATTCTAGATGATGTTGCTGCTGGATTTCAAACTCTAATTTTTATTTTGCTTATTCTTCAATTCAATATAATTTAGAAATAATTTATCCGTTTAATTTTTATCCCGCTCTCAATCTATAATATTAGAGTTTTATGTCTACAGAAATAGAAATACGAATCGGGCTAAAATCGGGAATGGCTGACCCTGAAGGTGCAAATGTTCAGAAAGCGCTGAATCTTCTTGGTTTTGAGAACGTAAATACTGTGAAATCTGCGAAATGCTATAGAGTTGTTATAGATGGCAATCAAGAAACGGCACTTGCTGAAGCAGAGAAGATGTGTCAAAGACTACTAGCTAATCCAGTAGTACATGATTATTCAATAGCGGTGGCAGATTAATGCTGGAACCTGTTCCCAATGCCAAAAATGTATTTTATGTTAACTTAGAAGAAGATTTAGCTGAAGTGACTAGTAACTTAGGTTTAGGTTTACTACCGGATGAGATGGAAAAAGTAAAAGAATACTTTGAAAAAGAAAAAAGAAAACCCACTGATGTTGAACTTCAAGCTATAGACCAAGCATGGTCTGAACACTGTTGCTACAAATCTTCAAAACCAGTTTTAGAAGAAACTGTATTTGGACTTAACTCAAGTAAAAAAGTAATTGCAAGAGAAGATGCTGGAATAATGGAATTCGATGATAATCACTATTATGCCGTTGGATTAGAATCACATAATCATCCTTCTGCACTAGATCCTTATGGTGGCTCAGCTACTGGAATTGGTGGTATTCTAAGAGATGTTGTTTGTATGGGTGCTCAACCAATTGCATTAATTGATCCACTATTCTTTGGAGATTTAGATACACCGCGAGATACTTTAGCTGAAGGTGTGAAACATCCAAGATACTTGATGGGAGGGGTTGTTGCTGGAATACGTGATTATGGAAACAGAGTCGGAATACCTACTGTTGCAGGACAAGTTGCTTTTCATCCAAAATACACCGGAAATCCTCTAGTGAATGTTGGGTGTGTGGGTATCGTTGAAAAAGAATTAATGATTCATAGTAAAGCAGGAGATATAGGTGATATTTACATATTAGCAGGGGGAAGAACGGGGAGAGATGGGATTCATGGAGTAACTTTTGCATCAAGAGATTTGGATGCAGGAGCTGATGAAGATATTGGGGCAGTACAAATGGGCGATCCAATAACTAAAGAACCGCTAATGCATTTATGTTTAGAATTAAATAAAATGAAATTATTGACAGGAATGAAAGATTTAGGAGGAGGAGGGCTTTCCTGTGTAGTAGGAGAACTTGCATTAGATGGAGGATTTGGTGCTATGGTTAATCTTGAAAAGGTACATCTGAAAGTCGAAAATATGCCTCCTTGGGAAATTTGGGTATCTGAATCTCAAGAAAGAATGATGTTTACAGTCACACCTGAAAATGTAGACAAAGTTCTGGCTAGATGTGAAGCTTGGGATGTAGAAGCCGTAACTATTGGTGAAGTTATTTCTGAAAAAAGAAATATTGTTAATTATAAAGGTATTGAAATTCTAAATTTGGATTTGGAATTCACAACTGGCGGTCCAGTATACAAAAGACCCTATAATTTACCTGAATATGATGTTGGTAAGGCTGCACCCTTACCTGAATATCCAAGTGATATTAGCAACCAAATTATTGATATAATTAGTCAGCCTGAAGTTGCATCAAAAGATTGGGTAATTCGCCAATATGATCATGAAGTTAGAGGAAAAACCGTTCTTAAACCAATACAAGGTCCTATTGGAAAAGACGTCCCTGGTGATTCATCTGTGATAAAACCTGTTGATGATTCATGGAAAGGATTGGCATTGACATCCGATGTTAATCCTTACCTTATGGAAGCAAATCCATACCATGGTACGATGAATGCTGTGGAAGAAGTTTGTAGAAATTTAGCTTCTGTTGGAGCTAGAATTGATTCATTAGCTGATTGTCTCTGTTTTGGAAACCCTCGCAGACCCGATATTATGGGGCAGTTTCGCGCTACCTGTGAAGCACTAAAAGATGCTGCAACAGCAGTTGATGTCCCATATGTTTCAGGCAATGTCAGTTTGTATAATGAAACACAGGATGGAGCAATTCCTCCAACGCCAGTGTTGATGGGAATTGGATTAGTAAAAGATATTAGAAAATGTGTAACGAGCGATATGAAAAATGAAGGAACCATTTGGCTTGTCGGAAAAACTAGAGAAGAAATGGGTGCAAGTTTGTACTACAGAACCTTAGGTGTATCATGTCCAAAAGTTCCTGTCACTGATTTTGAAGCATTTATGCCACGTATGGAACAATTGATTCAAGCAATCGAAAATGGTGAGGTTGTTGCATGTCACGATATTTCAACTGGAGGATTAGCACTATCAATCATAGAAATGTGTATGAGTGGAATAGGAGCTAAAATCGAACTAACTAGTGATTTAAGGGCGGATATCGAATTATTTAGCGAGACTAATGGTAGATGGGTGGTACAAGTTAAGTCTGGTTGTGAAAATGATTTTGAAAAACGATTTGATTTTGCAGTTAAAATTGGAGATGTAGATGATAGAATGATATTTACTAAGAATGGTAAAGAAATATCGAGTTTTGAGATTGAAAAATTGAGAAATGATTGGATGAGTCCAATTTGGGACCGGTTGGCTTAAGCTTTTATTGAGTACTTAGAATAAATGATAACTATGAGCATTGATGCACTTTTAATCCTGTTGATTTTTATCGTAGCCTTTGTACTAATTCTTGGAGAATTTGTTCATCGTAGTCTAGCAGCATGGGGTGGTGCTGTAGCTATGTTAATAATTGGAAAGATTTATGGTTCATTAGATTGGTGTTCAGGACACGGTAGCGACCATTGTGAACATAATTTATTCTCGGCAATTGATTTCAATGTTATAGGTCTGCTAATAGGAATGATGATTTTTGCAGCAATGTTAGAAATATGTGGATTCTTTGAATTTGTAGCTATAAAAGCCACTAAACTGTCCAAAGGAGATCCTTGGATGTTAGTTGTTTATTTGGGTACCTTTACAACCTTAATTTCAGTAGTTATTGATAATGTAACGGCTATCATTCTGATTG
>JAPYSZ010000014.1 GCA_029941645.1 Candidatus Poseidoniia archaeon | reverse complement strand
AAGCACCTTCACCTGAAAATAATGCCTTAAAACCTCCAAATTTAGCTTTAATATTTACTCCAGGCGTACAAGCTAAAAAACAACCTGCCATGATGTTCAAGCTATTATTTGTTAACTGTCTGTGTTCTACATGCCCCGGCATTGAAGGTGCAAAAGTTAACTTTCCACCGTCAGGATGCTCATACTTTCCTAGGAAAAAACTTTCTCCTCCAAACATCTTCCGAAACATAGCTGAAAAAAAACCGCCCTGTCTCTGAAAACTAGAGCTCAAATTAGAAGACATTCGAGACATTGCACCAGGTTCAATCAAGAGTGTTTCATTGGGACCTAAATCCACATCTACTTCACCATAGGATGGATTACCTTTGACCTCAAAACGCATATTATAATAACGCAATAGCCTCTATTTAATGTTACAAGATAGTGCTTATATCCTCTAAAAATGAAGCGAATCCTTTATTTACCCCCCATCCTGCCGACACACCCATCCCATGGAGGGAAATAATATGGCTGAAAAAAAACATTTGAATGTAGTATTCATTGGTCATGTCGACCACGGTAAATCAACCACAGTAGGTAGAGTACTTTTGGAAGGCGGTGCTATTGAACAGCACTTAATCGATAAATACAGGAAAGAAGCTGAAGAGCGTGGAAAAGCTGGTTTTGAATTGGCATATGTCATGGACAATCTGAAAGAAGAGAGAGAACGTGGTGTAACTATCGACGTCGCTCATAAAGAGTTCAAGACAGATTCAAGACATTTCACAATTATCGATGCACCTGGACACAGAGATTTCGTAAAGAATATGATTACTGGAACTTCACAGGCCGACGCTGCAGTTTTAATTGTAGCTGCTGATGACGGTATTGCGGCACAAACAAAAGAACATTTGTGGCTTTCAAAAGTTATGGGTATTGAACAGATGATTGTAGCTGTAAACAAAATGGACATAACGAAACCAGCTTATAATGAAGGTAGATTTAACGAAGTTGTTGATGAAGTAAAGAAAATGTTGGGAATGGTTGGATTCTCGGATAAACAAGTTAGTATTATTCCTACATCTGGTTGGAAGGCTGATAACATTAAAGAAAAAGGTGAATTATCTTGGTGGAAAGGTGACACTTTGTTGCAAGCATTGGATAAACTAAACCCACCTTCAGGAGCTGCTGATGCTAAAATAAGAATTCCTATTCAGGATGTTTACAAGATTTCAGGTATTGGAGCTGTTCCTGTAGGTCGTGTAGAATCTGGAACAATAAAAGCTGGAACAAAGCTAATTTTCAAACCATCAGCTCATCCTGGTGGTAAAGTTGGTGAAGTTAAATCAGTAGAAATGCATCACGCTGAAGTTCCACAAGCTATCCCAGGTGATAATATTGGATTTAATTGCAGAGGAATATCTCACACAGACATAAGGAGAGGAGATGTTGGTGGACCTGAAGATGATCCACCTGCGGTTGCACGTGCTTTCAAAGCACAAATTATGATTTTAGATCATCCTAATGTTATAACTGCAGGATACACACCTGTATTCCACTGTCACACAGCCCAAGTTGCATGTACATTTGAAAAACTTTTAGCAAAGTTGGACCCAAAAACAGGTGTAGTTACTGAAGAGAATCCAGATTTTCTTAAGAAAGGAGATGCTGCAATGGTTCTCATCAAACCGACTAAGCCTTTAGCTATTGAAGAGCAAGCAAAGTACAAGGCTTTGGCAAGATTTGCTATTAGAGACATGGGAGCAACTGTTGCTGCAGGTATGTGTCTCAAAATAGAAGAACACTGGGACTAAACTGAAACAGATGGCTCCAAAAAAGGCATCCAGTAGAGCTTGTATTTCACTGCATGCCTTGAGCCATGCTATTGTTGATGGAGTCTGTGATCAAATCAAAACTATTTCAGACCGAACTGGCGTAGGCATGATTGGACCAATACCACTTCCTACAAGAAAATTGAAAGTACCTGTTAGAAAATCTCCAGATGGTGAAGGCTCAGAAACCTGGGATCGCTGGGAAGCAAGATTGCACAAGAGATTAATTTATATTGACGCCGATGAAAGAGCTATGAGGCAATTAATGAGAATTCAAATACCAGATGGCGTCAAAATATCTATACAGATTCAATCCTAGAAATAGGAAGATAGTATAATACAAAACATAGTGGCTGACGAATAAATCGGCATCCAAGAATAGCGTGCGACTTCTACAACTGCATTGGCTGCGGCACTAATTCTATCCTGCTTACCTTGACCTAGTATTTCAACGCCATCCACATATACAGTCCCCATCGCAGATTCGGCAGGTGATATGTCCTCAATTGCCTCTTCTAAAGACTGCTTTGCACTAGGCCATAATCCTTCACAATCAGATAATGGATTAAAACCACCAGGTTTTACATTAACATAATGATTATCTGTTGTAGCAAGGAGTAACTCATCAACAACCCCTCCTAATTTTTCTTGCAATTGTTCGTTCATACCTGGAGCTAAACCATTACCATCCCAAAGTAAAATTGCGGTACGTTGAACATTAGAACTATCAGAGGATGGCTCATTCTCAATCACTAAAGTTCTCAAGCCTCCGGGACCAAGACCCTTACCTAAATCCTCCCCAGGAATATGTGAAATTCCAATTTTTAAAGGCCCGTCTTCTAAAGATGAACTATGTTTCAAAGCTTTTGAGGCCGATATTTCTAGAATTGTACCCTCCTTAGTTCCTGCTGCCAATGGAGGCCTTCCCCAACCCTCTTGATTATGCAAATCAATCATTACCCTTTTCCCATCTATATTTGATGAAGAGCGTTCTAAACGTGCTGCAAGTTCTGGTAAAATATCATCACTATCTCCTGGTTTTGCAAAAATCAATTTACCTTCTCCAATTCCTGTAACATAAACTGAAGGTACCTCACCTACCTTAATAGTTGGACGTGATTTACTACTATAACTTGCTTCTTCCGATGCTTTCACCATTGCCTTTGTAATTCTAGTTAAATCTTCATCTCTCAAAGGATTATGATCATTAGTTGAAGCGCCATGAAATGCAAAACCAAGACCTGGTAAAAAAGGATCTATTTTTGAAGGTAAATTAGAACCTCCCAAAGTTCCTACGGGGCCTGGATGAACACCTGGAACTGCCAAAAAAGCTACAGTCTCATCTTTCTTACGTATAGAGATCCAATTGTTTTTGGTCTCAATTGTTTGACAGATTTCTCTTATTGCTTCAGTTAAGCGCCTTCCATCACCTGTGGAAAAATGGTCAATAAAAGCAGACATATGTTTTGTACCGCTTACTCCTATTGCCTTTTTGTATGGTGAATCTACTAAGAACAAGAAAAAATGACTAGCAAAGGCTAATGTGAAAATAGTTAGCAATCCAAATTCTAAATCCGAAACCAATCCTCCTGACTGCAGAAAATAAAGACTTGAAATTGGTGATAATAAAGATAATGGAAAGGCAACTCTAGCTGGAGCACTTCCATGAGTTCTTAAAGTTAGATACCACAAACCACTCATACATCCCAAACCAAATACGAGACCCTTACTAGGTTCACTAAAATATGATGCTATCAATATCGTAATCAACATAATAATCGAGCCTGTAGAACCTGCTTGCAAACCATAACGAATAGGATAACGCCCATCCCAAAGCCATGAAATTTGAGAAACTAAATATGAAACCAGTAAAACTGGAATGAAGAAAGCCATTAATCCAACTATTGAAAAATCAACCAAATCGGCACTAATGCCTAGATTAGTATATGCCCCATAAACCAGCAATATAGTAGTAGATAAGAAAAGAATCAGACTATATATTAAATGTGGAGTATGATAAAGAAACGCAGACAGACGGGCGGGTGGCGGACTTACCTCATCGACTTTTAGTTTAGGGGCCATCTTCTAACCTGAATGTACTGCTTTTATGAGTGTGGACATCTCTTCTTTTAGTTTATGTGATGTCTCCACCAATGTTCCTGTAACTATAATATCTGCTCCAGCTTTAACAGCCTCAGAAGCGGCCATGGGTGTCCGAATTCCTCCTCCGACTATTAATAATGCTTCTATTTCATTTCTTACCGCCCTAACTATTTCAGAAGGGACGGGATTGGAAGCCCCAGAACCTGCCTCTAAGTAGATATATTTCATACCTAAATATTGGCCAGCTAGAGCGTGTGAAACAACCAAATTAGGATTATCACGAGGCAATGGTTGTGCTTGACCTACTCTACCTGCAGCCATTCCTGGTGCCACTACCAAATAGGCCATCGATAAAGGTTCTAGTCCTGCCTGTTTAACCCAACGCGCACTGGCAATTTGCTCACCTACCAAAAATTGCCGACTTTCACTGTTTAATAAAGACATGAAAAATATGGCATCTGCTCTACCTGAAACGGAAGAAGCATGCGTTGGAAAAAGAATAACTGGTAAATGTGTTGTCTCCTTAATAGCATCGACTGCAGAATCTACCTTTTCTAAGCTTAAATCAGTAGATCCTCCAACCAGAAAACCATCTGTGCCTACCTCGGCAGTCATTGTTGCTAAAGTAACTAAATCGTCAGGTTCCATCTTTCCGGGATCCAGTAATGTAAAATGAAGTGGATGCTTCTTTCGACTTTTTAGTATGTAATTATGTATCATAAGCAATCGCTAGTCCGGGAATACCATAAAAAAAGAACGGGCCATGAAAAAAATGAATTGGATTAATCCCACTCCATATCAAATTCCATCTCGTCTTCTTCTTCCTCCACAATGACAGGTTGAAGTACTGGGCTTGCTACTACAGCTTCAACAGAGGTTGCCTCTGCCGATTGAACTACGGCAGCCTCTGCTGATTGAACTAAAGGCTCAGCTTCAACGGCCATTACAGGCTGAGCTTTCATAACAGTATCTGCTTCTATCTCTTGTGATATTACCGAAGCAATTTTAGATGAAGGGAACGAAGAAATACGTAGTCCAGGCAAAAATACAGCTTCTGAAGAAGAGGTCATTTCTGAACGGAGTCTTAAGACTGTATCCTTATCAACTTGAACATAGGAATCTGAATAATCACCACCGCCAACAGCTAATGGATATGTTACAAAATCACGACGCCTTCGAGCAGCTCTAATTGGTCTTGGTGGAAGTTTAACTTGAGGTGTAGGTACTTGTTCAGGAATATCTGTCAAACCTAAAGTAGATGGAAGTGCTGTGTAAAACTGCGGTTCTTTTTCCTGATTACTATGCTTCTTAGGGTGGCGTTTAGGCCTACGGGGTCTTACCTGCCCCACTGACATAAGATAGAACATCCCTGCTAGAATTATCATACATATTACAATTGCAGCACTTTCAGGTATAACTCCCAAAGGAACTAAAAATATAACTAAAACAATCGAAACCACCGCACCCATTGATTGCATTATGAAAGGATTTTTAGGAGAACCTCGTCTTGACTTAGGCCCTTTACGTGGCCGACGCTTCTTACTCCTTTTTTGACCATCTGCCATGGCTATCACTAAATTAGCACAGTAGATAGCGTATAAGCATTTACCTAAGAGGAAGTCTTTTTGTATTGATGTCTTACGCAATTAAAATGATTGAAGTTGAATGTGACGATGGAGTCCATGATTTTCCTAAAGGAATTAGTGCAGGTGAAGTAGTCAAAGAGATACATGGAAAAAAATCAGGTGCGATTGCAGTCTTAGTCAATGGTAAAGAAAAAGATTTATCATATTCATTGCGAAAGAACTGTGAGATTGACATTATAAAAAATGATTCTGATGAAGGATTATACATAATGAGGCATTCGTGTGCTCACCTTTTGGCTCAGGCCGTAACCGAATTGTTCCCTGAAGCTAAACCAACGATAGGCCCACCAATAGAACATGGTTTCTATTATGATTTTTTTATGAATCCAATCAATGAAGAAGATTTGAAAACGATTGAAAAAAGAATGAAGGAACTAGTTAAGAAAAACATTAGAATCGAGAGAGAAGAGTATGATAACAAGGCATTGAGAAATATGTTTTCAGATAATTCCTTTAAAATGGAAATCATGGATGATAAGATTGGTCACGATGTAGGCTCTTCAGCATATAGACAAGGGAACTTTGTAGATCTTTGCAGAGGGCCACATGTTGAAAATACTGCTAAATTGAGATGGTTCAAACTCACTAGTACTAGCCAGGCATATTGGAGGGCGGATGCAAAACGTGAACCTTTAGTTCGAATTTATGGAATGTGTTATGCCTCCAAAAATGACTTAAAAGAAAGAAACATGCAACTGGCTGAAGCGGAAAAAAGAGATCATAAAAAAATAGGTAAAGAAATGAATCTCTATATGATTAATGAATTGATTGGAAAAGGATTGCCTGTCTGGTTACCAAATGGAGAAATTATAAAATCGGAAATTGAACGCTTTGCTGTAGAAACTGAAAACACCTATGGATATGAAAGAGTAACAACTCCTGTGCTTGGTAAACAACAATTATTCGAGACAAGTGGACACCTGCCACATTATGCTGAATCTATGTACCCACCAATGGAAATGGATGATGGGACTTACTATCTAAAAGCCATGAACTGTCCTATGCACCACCTTATTTACCGAAACAAAAAACGTTCTTATCGCGAATTACCTATTAGAATAGCTGAATATGGGACGGTTTACAGGAATGAATTATCAGGTACACTCACAGGATTATTGCGTGTAAGAATGTTGTCTATGAACGATGCTCACATATACTGTACTTTGGACCAAGTTGCACAAGAATTTGCAAATAATATTCAGATGGTTCAAGAATATTACTCGGCTTTTGGTTTTGATGACTACCATTTCCGTCTTTCATTATGGGATCCTGAAAACACTGAAAAGTATATTGATCAACCTAAAAACTGGGAAACTACACAGAACCATTTAAGAGAAATTTTAGATAATTTGAACGTAAAATATGAAGAGAGTATTGGAGAAGCTGCCTTCTATGGGCCCAAAGTAGACATCCAATTTACTACTCTCCTAGGTCGAGAAGAATCAATGTCAACCATTCAATTGGATTTTGCAGCTAAAGAGCGATTTGGATTAAGTTTTATGGATGAATCGGGAACTGAAAACAATGAAGTATTCGTTATACACAGAGCTCCATTATCTACACATGAAAGATTTGTAGCATTTCTAACGGAACATTGGGCTGGAAACTTTCCAACTTGGCTATCGCCTATCCAGGCTCAAATTATAACCATTTCAGAAAAACATAATGACTACGGCACAAAACTGGAAAATAAACTTAAAGATGCAAATATAAGAGTAAAAGCAGATTATTCTGATCATACTATTGGTAAGAAAATACGTATGCATCGAAAAATGAGGCCGGCTTACATGATTATTATAGGTGATGAAGAATCACAAAAGAACACTGTCTCCATAAGAGCCCGTGATGGAAACCAAAAGAATGGAATACCTGTAGAAGAATTCATTACCAATCTTGCTTCAGAGAATTCCTCAAGAAAAAAGAAATTAGAACTAATTTAGACTCTAGCCTAATGGCGCAGAGGGAGGGATTTGAACCCCCGAGGGAATACTCCCACCGGCTTTCAAGGCCGGCGCTATACCGGGCTAAGCGACCTCTGCCTTAAAAATGTCAAAGCCCAAGCTAAATGCTTGGGCTTAATCCGTAAGATTCTTAACGAACCTTACTTTCGACCGCGAGCCATAGGGGATCTAGCTACATTGCCTTGTTTGTCAATATAGTATAGATAATTGTCCTCACGACTGACGCCAGCTTTAGCTACGGGTTCGGGACCGCCACCGGTCTTCTTTCCGCCACGTGCCATCTTAGTACGCCATACGTCGCCATCTTTACCTAAATAATATAGATATCCTGACTCTTTCGATACTCCTGTTTGTGCAACTGTTTCTGCCATTGGTTTACACCAAGGATACATTAAGTGGACAGTATATATACTTAACCACTCTATCGACGACAAACATTAAAAACAACCTATAGTTAAACTTATATTGTACTCTGCTGAGTCTACTACATGGACATGACTATGGATTTTAACGGAGAGATGCTGATGGAATTCTTCGTATCGATGTTAATAATTGGTATTGGCGTAGCATTACTTGCAACGGGAATGTTTACTTCATACTTTGGTGCAGGAAAATCTCAGAAGATAGGATTTGCTTTATTATTTTTTGGAATAATAATCTTAGTCTTGGTTTATCTTATGACCTTTGGAGGTGTTGATGCAATACCAAATCAGTTTAATGAAACTACATTCATGGATGCTCTATTATCTGGTGTAGCCGCTCTTGGCGGAATGGTAGTAGGAATGTTTGTGATCTTATTTGTGCTTATGAAAGTTGATACTGTAGATGACTTGGAAGATTTGGATTTGGAAGATCTTGAAGATTTAGATTTAGATGAAGAGCTAAAAAAACTTGAAGAAGAATTAAATGAAGCGGATAGTGATGATGACACTTCGGAGGAAGAAGAATGATGAATATCGTAATCTCAATGGGGCTTGTTGGTGTTATGCTTTCAATGTTATTTATGGGCTTACTCATAGCCTACTATGGAAGTAGTAAAACCCGAAATGTTGGATTTGTATTCCTTCTTATTGGTGCTGGATTAGCATATTATCTTACTCTACCTGAAACATATAGCAAGGTTATATTTTTAGATGGAATGTTAGCTTTCGTAGGTGGAATGGTTGGTGGAATAATAGGAATTATTGTATTCCTTGTTGCCATAATTAAATCATAAACATCAAAACTTAACATAGCATTAGTCTAAAATAGAATAACGATTCGTGATACCTGTGAGTTCAGATGATGAGCTGTGGAAATCAGGTAAATCTGATGAAGACGCGGCTGAAGCTAATGAAGAAGAAGACAGTACCTTAGATCTTTCTTCACCCTCTCCTGATGATGAGGGAAGTGATGATTTAGATTTAAGTCCTTTAGCTGTAATCGATAAAGAATCAAGTGTAGATGAAGATAATTGGGCAATACCTCTAACCCATGAAGAAAATGGAATTAGTATTAGAGTAATTGGAGTTATAGGCACAATAACCATATTATTAATGACTGGATTCTTGTACATTCTATTAGCCTATCAAAATGTCATAATAGAGGTTCCATATGAACAATACGAAGAAGAAATTATTTACGAAATACAAGGCTCAATAAATTTTGATAGTTCACTAGATATTCCTTTACCAATAGGATTTATTGACAATGATATTGTAATAAATGAACTAGATATTGTTTTTTCAGGAGAACTAAAAACAGGAATTAAGGCACCGTCGACAATGATTATTGACGGATACGGAAATGATAGAAGTGTTTTTAAAAAATATTTAGAACAAAACCTTAATGATATTGATGGAACAATAAAGCAGGAAGGTGAAAATCCAGCTAGTCTAGAAAATGCAGAAAGTATCACATTTCAGCACCAATTTATTGATACAACATCCTTAGAGATTGTTAGAACAGATATTGAATCGAATGCCTCCTATTCAGATACATTAACTGGTGAAAGCTGGTACTGGCAGGGTGCAACTGACTGGGTTCCAAGAGATAGTGAATCTGGGTTATTACCGCATGGCAGCACATATATAGGTCAAAAATTGGAAGCAGGAACTAAAGGAACAATAAACGATGGTGGAATCGAATTTAATTGGAAAGTCACCGACGGTGGTAAAGTAGATGGAATTCAAACTGCACTCCTCAAAATAAGTACAGCGTATGTTTCAGATTCGATTTTGGGGTACCAATATCAATACCAATACGACTTTGATTTTTATCTCTCTGAAGAAAGCAGTATGCCACTAAAATTTAAACTTAAAGTGAACTCGGATGCAAGCTCACCGAGTGGTAAATTGTACGCAATAAATTTTGAATATAAAGGTACTACATCTAAAAGAACTGAAGGATATACTGACGTACCAACAACACCATACAAAAGTGGGTCCAATACGAAAACAGGTGAATTTAGCCCTTGGATTGATGGCGCCCCAGCATTTGGAAATGGTAGTTGTGGTTTAGATTCATCATTCACCCTACAAACAGGTATTGAAAAAGGTAAAAATGACGTATCTGGATTTAACAACTATGTTAAAGACCAAGAAAATAAGAATAAACCCTCATTCCTTATTGAAGCAAACTATACCGAAAAAAATGAAGGTGCCTGGAACTTTACAATGGCTCACTATAATGAACAAGCTGAAACTATTGATGGGTGGATTTTAGCGTATAATCGAACTAATATATCTGGTGAAGAGATTACCGTAGACAAACCCATAATGTCAATGGATGATATACCTACGCCATTGACTATTTGCTCAGCTGAAGAAGTAATGACTGATTTTAATGAAATTGCCTCTTGGACTGTTAATGATCAAACTAAGAATGTTGATTATTCAAATGTAAAATTGTTATTAGGTCAAAATTTGGTATCTAAGCAGAGCTTAGCCTCACCAACTTCAATTATTAATTTTGGTAGTTTGAACTTAGTTAATGTTGTCTCTGATTTAAGTCAAGGGAATATTAACCCTAATGATTATTCAAATAATATTGACGTTAATACTGCAGGTAGCTATGCATATTTCTTAGACAATAAAGGAACAGACCATAATGGAAATAGTTATCAAAAATTAGCTGGAGTTGATGCTAAGGACGGATTAGTCTTATTCAATATTCAATCTATAAACTCAAATTAACCTATATAATTAACATCCGATCTTTCTTCTTTGTCACTAGTCTCTATATCTTTTAATTGGTTTGTTATTGAATCAACTTGCTTAGCTCTTTCTTCAAGCTCAGAAAGATCGATACTAACACCCAATAATTTTTGAAGAGATTTGAGAACTACGCTTGCAGATTTAGGATCGACCATATATCCACTTGTTTCTCCCATTAAACAACCTCCATGAATTCCTTGTAGTTTGCCTAGACCAAGGAGAAGACCTGAAGCTCCGACAATCCCCGCACCAGGTTCGCCATCAATAAATTCCACGTCTGCTTTCTTGAATAATTTAACAATATCATTTGATGTTGCAGCACCCAAAACCCTAGGGTCTGGAACTAATTTGCCTAAGCCATAACCACCTAAGGTATAAATTGTAGTAACTCCCATCTCTTTTACCATAGCTATAAGCTTCTGGCAAAGATCATACTGACCAGAAGAATCCATACCTTGATACTCACCAACTAAAAAAAGCAAATCACGCTCTTTGCCTTTACCATTATAATAATACAATTCATTATTAACCAAATTTACAATTCCATCTTCGTCAATCAAAACTTGTGGAGGAAAGTGAGAAGAATAAATTTCCATACACTTCTTAGCCTTTAATTCTTCAATTAAATGCATTGCCGCTAATTTCCCAACATTACCTACTCCTGGAAGACCTTCAAGAAGAATTGCATCTTTCAATTTTATATCTTCTGTTCTAACAATTTCTGTAAATACCATTAGTCACTCCTAAGCATACGTCGATATTTACCATATTTATCTTGGGGTGAAAATCGAGGAGGGAGAGGATTGGAAGTAGATGAATTACACGTAACGCATTTATTTGTAAGAGTATATGATTTACAATTCTTACAATGAAAAATACGGGTTCGCATTATGACCTCTCAAATGAACCAATACCACCTTCAGCTTTAAGGGTCTTGAGCACACTATCGACAGCAATTTTCAATTCATCTTCAGCTTGCTTATAATTAGGTGCTTTGACAGATATGCGATAAGATGGTGAACCATTAGATGCTATTTTCAAAGTAGTATCTTTATTGATAGCTGAAGGAGTTACCAAAGCTTTTTTTATTTTTTCAATACCCTTAGCATCATATGAAACTAAATCAAATTTACCCCCTATCGAAACATAAGGTGGAGTAACATTAGCTCTAGCAGCATCAATGAAGTTCTCTACCCATTTGCCTTTCCACTCGTTTTTAAATGAAGGTTCATCCATTACTGAAGCTTCAAAACCAGAATAGAGATTGCCGTACATTTTTGTTAAGTCATTTCTTACTTTGTTAGAAAGTTCTTCAGGTTCAATTTTTGATTTAATAGCAACTAATTCTAATAATTTGGATGCTCGTTGCTCATTTTTCCAGTCTCGAATCTTTTCTTGTTTTCTGTGACCTGAAACTTGGCGGACGGATGCATCACATATTTTACTTCCCTCTTTAACTTTAGTGACTTTAGCCACGACCCTTTGACCTTCGCGAATGAAATCACGAATGTATTTTACCCATCCTGATGCAACTTCAGAAATATGGACAAATGCCTTACGTTCAGAAAATTCAAGTAATTTTAATGTTGCTCCAAAATCTTTAACTTCAATAACGCGCCCTATTACGTATTCACCTTCTTCGGGAGCGTCCTGTGGACTCACTCAAGTTCCTCCAGGATTTCTCCTAGAATCTTAGCCTTACCTCCAGTTGGTATGGCAATAGTAGAACCTGTAACTGGATCCTTAATAACCGTATCACATTTATCGAAGATTATTACTGTATAGTCACTGTCAGGACTTTTTACCTTTAGAAATTTGCTCTTTGTATTTTGCATTATTACTCCGTCAACTCGAATTTTTTGGCTCGGATATTCTTCCTATGATGTGCCTTACCTGTTTCGGTACATCTATATCTAAGATAAACTCTTTTTGTGGGTTTTTCTCTACCTTCAGGCTTAGGCCTTGGAAAACCACCATATCCTGCTGTAACGCGCCTAAAGAGCCTTTGACCTCGTGCCAATTCGGATGCTCGCTTTTTCTTTACAACTTCAACCTCATGAATTGTATGTTTCTTTGCAAATGGACTATACATTTTAATTTTTCGTGGTAATTTCATGATATGAGCGTCCTCAAGACTCCGCCCGACTCAACGGGTTTAATAAAGCTAATCCGAGAACCTAATCACGTTGTATTCTTTAATTCTTTATGTTTCATAAAAAACATGGCCTGTAATACAGCCATAGGTAACTTAAACCAAAAAGCACTTGTGGCTTTGCCTTCATACTCACCTCTAGTAAGTTCAGCAAGCATTCCAAACAATGCGGGCGTTCTACCTAGTGCAAAACCGAGCTTCATGAAAACAGAGCGATATATTCTATGCTTTGTTTTTGCTGCGCGATACATATCTCGACTATAGTGCGAGCGCCAATACTTCTCGAACAATGTTGGATCGCCTTTTGATATTGCCTTAGCTGCTAAACGTCCCCCTAATGTAGCATGGTTTAGGCCTTCACCATGTATAGGATTAACATGGCCTGCTGCATCTCCACAAAGAACCCAATTTGAACCCGAAACGGGTTCATCAAATAGCTCCGGATCATTATAGGAAGGTATTGCAGAACCAAACTGCTTACAATTCACTATTTCTCCATTTTCGGCTAGTTTCCATTTACCATTCTCTATAAATTCACCAGGCCATCTTTCATCCATTAATTTGTGAAGAGCTTCTTTCATACCTGGCGTTCCTGCATTGTAACAATATCCTATATTGTAATGATCACTTTTGGGAAAAACCCAGAGATATCCTTCTTTGCCTGGTAAAGCTCCAAGTATAAATTCAACCTCATTTTCTATTGGCTTAATAGAAAGATAATAGCCAGCTGCTGCAAATAGATGCTCACGCGATATTTTTTCCATGAAATGACGGCGTGTAAACCCATTTACGCCATCTGCCCCAATAATGTATTTTGCTTTGTATTTATCATTAATAACCCAATTACCTGAAGAATTCTCTAATGATTTTACACGCTCGGCTATATGGCCTGCACCTGCTTCTTTGGCCCTATTATATAGATAAAAATCCCAATCATCTCTACGTATTAGTTTACCTTTGTTAACAGGAACCTTGAGTTTTGTATTCTTATAAGTAAACGAAATCGAGGTCATGTGACCTTCAATAGCTTCCTCTGGTGCATCCATCCATTCAATACCTTTTACAGGAAGACCTCCACCACAAGCTTTGCGCCTAGGATGTGCATGATCAAATAATAATACTGAAAGACCTCTTTCAGAAGCTTCACGTGCTGCTGAAGAACCGGCTGGGCCCCCCCCCACTACTGCTACGTCTACAACTTTCACGTTCAACTATTATGAAGAGCCTAAATTAAGGCATTCATGATTTCAGCTGTAATTTAGAATATAATAAGGTACAAGTATCTCCCTCAATCTCTTTAATTATACAACCCTGCAAAATCAGTTCCTCCACTCCGACTCTGGACACTACATAAATTACCCTAGGCTCTTCAAAATCCAATAGCGTATAAAGAGGATCTTCAGGACCTGTTAATTCCAACTCAGCATAGCCATTCTCCTGAATTATAAAATTACGAAAGTCAAAACCTTGACCGTCAATAAAAAGTCGATGATTTATTCCATTAAAACAAACCTCTATTTCACTATTATTAATGCTCAACTGACTCATAGAAATAAACGTAATTTAACTTAGTTTATACTATTTGTTATTCCAAACTGATGAATTTAGTTCTAAAAAAGCAGGTCCCCATTTGAAAATTGACATTATTTCTTCGCCTTGTCTTTTATTGCCACAAATCATAACTGCGCTTGCAATGGCCTCAGCCGTAGTTAATTTTCCAATTTTACCTGAATTAACTGGATTAGCAGGAACAATATCTGGTAACTTTCTAGGCTCCAAACCCATTATTCTTAACTTTGAAAATGTATCTTTAGCCATCTTCCATGAACAATCAACACCCACAATACCGCCAACTTCTGCAAAAATAGAATCATCTTTATTCAATACTTTATCAGAAAAAGGATCTAAAACTATTCCTTTAGGAGGTAATGTTCTAAATGAATTGTAATTTACAGAAAAACCGAACCTTTCCAAACGCTTAGCAGTACATTTTTTGGGATCGTCTTGATCAAAGCAGAGAATTCTTATTTCAAATGACATGTAATGTGAAATCAACTGGTGGGGCTGCCATTGTTAAACTACTCAAACTTATAAAATCAGCATATGGGGCATAATAAATTATATTTTCTATATTAACACCACCTGATATTTCAATTTCTATGTCTGAAATCGATTTTATTTCAGATACTGTAGTCTTTACAAGTTCAGGTGTAAAATTATCAAGCATTACCCGATCTGCATTAGATTTAGTTGCCTCTAAAGCTTGTTCGGGTGTATCTGCTTCTACTTCTATCATTAAATCGGGATATTTGAGTTTAGAATTCGCTATAGCCTTAGATATACTATTGGTCAATTTCAGATGATTATCTTTAATCAGTATTGCATCATCTAATCGAAGCCTGTGTGTTCTTCCTCCACCATGAACTACTGCTTCTTTTTCAAATTCTCTAAAACCTGGTATTGTCTTTCTAGTAGCCAATATTTCAACATTGGGATTTACAGACTTTGCAATGGCCACAATTTCAGCAGTTAGTGTAGCAATACCACTAAGATGACAAAGAATATTGAGTAATAATCTTTCTACCTTTAGAATGCTATGTGATTTACCTTTAAGACTAAATATGATATCTCCTAATTTTATCTTACGTCCATCAGAAAGAGAAGTCTGATAATCGATATGAACCATAGTCAACAATCTTTTAACGATTTTAATTCCTGAAACTATCCCTGGCCCACCCGTTACTTGTGCTTCACAAGGTATGTTTTGAACAACTGCTTGACTAGTAAAATCTCCTTTGCCTACGTCCTCAGCTAACCAATCCTCAAGGATATCTCTCATGTTATTAACCGAAGATTGCGAGTTATGGAATAAAAGATTAACCTAACTAATCCTTCCGGCGGTTAAACACTACAAAAGCAAAAGCTAGTAATGAAGCAAATACTCCGAAACCAGGACTATCATCCTCTGTTTCGACTTTTTCCTCTACAACTTCTTCTCCCTCTGTTTCTTTAACTTCAATCTCGGCAGTCATATCTGGACTAGTCCATTCAGAACCATCTGCTGATGTTGCTACAACTTGGAAAGTATAATCTCTTCCAGAAAGTGCAGCTGTATCAGGAGAAAGAGTGACAATTATTGCCATTGTTTGTCCTTGACCTATAGCTAATGTTTCAGCTCCTAATGTAGCCCAACTTGGGGCATTTGTCAAACTCAGAGTCAATGTGTCAACACCATTTCCATCGTTAGTGACATTTAGTTTAATCTGTAACGAAGTATCTTGACTTACAATTACATTTCCATCTGAACCTGAATAATGATGCAAAGATATATCATAAACTTGTGACGCTGCTGCTGTGATATTCAAGCTGTCTACCGCCTTATTATCTGAAGAAGTAACAGTCACGGAAATTTCACCACTATCTGATCCTGCATCTCTATCGGCAGGAACAGTTACAGAAACTATGAACTGACCATTGCTTACAGCCCCTATAGTTATATCAGACTGACTTGCTGTAGGATTCCAAGCAGGGTTTCCATCTACTACTATTGCAAAAGTGTCTTCGCCATTTCCTGTATTAGACACATCAAAACTAAAGTCAACAGTAGCTCCTGGCTCAGCTTCCTTAGAATCTGCTCCAACAGATAAAGCAACTCCATAATGTTGGTCTGCCACTATTTCAAAAGTTTGTGTAGCATTTGCTTCGGAATTTGCGGAATCGGCTCTCATTGTGAATAAGCAATGTGTACCTGATAGAGCATCTGCTGGAACTGTAACTGCAACTTCGAAACTAGAAGTACCTTGCCAGCCAACCCCTCCAGAAGTATCTGGTAAAGCACTAACTGTCCAACCTAAAGGAACGCCTGTTACATCCCAAGTTAAAGAATAGGTATCCTCTGCATTTCCAAGATTGTGAACACCAACGTCCCAATTTTTGATAGTTGAACCATCGCTCAAGTCTGCATTACGCATTCCTGAACCTGAAACACCAACACCATACCATGCTGATGCAGAAACTGGAACAACTGACAAACCGTAAGGTTGGAAATATGGCATTCCACCCATTGGATCATCTGGATCTGTGCTAGAAGCTTGGAAGTTAATAACGTCAGGACCTGCACGAACATTTCCTGTTAACTCAATAGATATATTCCATGTATTGCTATAATCTGCATCCATGCCTTCTAACTGCCCTCCATAAAATGGATGCCAAGTCTCATCATCACTCATAACAGTCCATCCCGATATTCCTGAGAATTGTACCTGAATTACATCCCTAATAGCCATTGGAGATGTTGTGTTGTCAAAATTCTTAGTCACTGCAATATTATCTACAGTTAACTGATAATCATGCTTATCACCAATAGCATAATCATACACAGTTGGCTGACTTGGATAATTAGATTCATATGCAATCCAATTAGTAACGACTATAATGACTTCAGCTGTACCAACTCTAGCTCCAGAACCATCATCAACATGCAAGGCCATAAAAACTTCAGGATAGTCCATCTGAACACCTTGACCAACCGTCACTGAAACGGTTAATTGCTGAGCTGCTCCTGCTGCTAAACTAGCTATTTGAAACGAAACTGTTTCGGTAGTTGAACCATCAGAAAAACTAACGTTCTCTGCAAGCCAACTCATATGTTGAAATTCAGGATATATAAGAAGATCTGTAAAGTCTGAATCTCCGTCATTTGTTAATGTTAAAGTATACTCTGCAGTACCATTAACTGATGCAAATGAATAGTTATTATAGAGACCAGAAGCATCAGCAGAAAGCGATGTTTCAGCACTGACTGGTGTAAAAGCGAAAGCTGACACTACCATTAAGATTGCTGCGA
This sequence comes from Candidatus Poseidoniia archaeon, assembly GCA_029941645.1. Taxonomy (GTDB): domain Archaea; phylum Thermoplasmatota; class Poseidoniia; order MGIII; family CG-Epi1; genus CG-Epi1. Next base: position 985 of record JAPYSZ010000014.1, on the reverse strand, counting down.
CAAACGGCAAGGTTTGTCGTTTATTAATTTCCATTTGAAACTCCTTAGGACCTACGTCTTAGCAACAGAACTGCACCTAATGCTGCAACTACTGATAAAATACCAAAACCAGGACTATCGTCTTCATCAACTTTATCAGTTGTTGGGCCTGTGCCGTCAGTTGTTTTCTCAATAACTGTTACAGTCAAGTCCCCAGTCGTAGAGGTTGTTGTTCCATCAGCTGACGTTGCGACAACCTGGAAGGTATGATCGCCTCTTGCATCTGATGATGGAGCTGCGACGTCAATGTTCAATGTCATTGGTGCTTGCCCAGGGCCAACTAAAGCTTCGGTCTGACCAAGAGTAACCCATGATGGTGCATTAGCCAAAGAAAGTGTAACCTCATCATTTCCATTTCCACTGTTAGTTAATATGAATTTCATTTGAACGGACATGCCCTCTTGAGCAGAGGCTGTATCCTTGACAACTGAAGTTTCATTGGAATAGTAACCAACACTTATGTCATAAACCTGATTCGCTGTAGCTGAAACACTTACAGATTGTTCATAATCACAATCAGTCTTGTCTTCACCACAAGCTTCAGAATAAGCGTGAACCATAGCCATTCCGCTCTGTGCATTAGCACTAGCATCAGTTGGGATAGTCAAACTGAAAACTACCTGTGCAGAATCTCCGCTTGCAACTGTAGATGATGATTCGGATAACGTTGGAGCCCATTCAGCTGCGCCCATTGTTTGATAATCAATCGTATCTTCACCATTACCTGTGTTTGTAACTGTCATAGTATAATCAATTGAGCTTCCTGGATTAGCACTATCAGTTGTTTTGTCAGCTGCTAAAGTAAGTCCATAACATTGATTGACTGTTGCTGAGAATGTTTGAGTCTGTGTAACTGTTGCATCATTGTCTGATGTTATAGTCATCGAAAAGCTGTGTGAAGTTCCTGCTGCTAAACCACCTGGAACATGTAGTCCAACATTGAAAC
>JAPYSZ010000013.1:15247-20109 GCA_029941645.1 Candidatus Poseidoniia archaeon | reverse complement strand
ATAATGGTGTATCCTCTAGTTCTTAGAGTGTCCAAATAACCATACCAATAGACCAGTATTCCTTGACCATATAATTCAACATATTTTGAAACTTGGCCTCTATGATTCTTACGATGAATATATTCATCACCAAAGCTAGCCTTCGATTCAATCCAATTGTATTCGTCTCCGTGCCAAGTAATTGGTTTCTTTAACAGAAAATCAGGAGTTTTTCCTTCTACAGTTCCAGCTCTCAAATCTTCTTCAGTAAAATATGTCATTTCTTTTTTATCCAACCATTCTGCAATTAAATCTTCTCTGCGATTTCCTTCTGCAGATTGCTTATCGTGCGACCTTGGCGTGTATAATTCATCTCTTCCTATAATTTCATCAAGTTCATCCTTCAGTCTTTGGTTTCCTTTAATCAAGTTAGTATTCTTCATTATCTCTTTAGTTCTTTTCTTTGAAAACCTCATTTTTAGCATCAAAAAACTTGCTAATAATATAGGCGGAAAATCAACTTGCAGAGCTAATTCACTCAAGGTCTTACCGTCTTTCCACACCATGTAAAGAGAGCCAGCTTTGTCTTTTACTTTGTAGTGATTTTTAATTGATTTTCTTTGCAAATATTGAGATCTAATTGCTCTTGTGGCGTCGTAGGGCTGCCCTATTTTTTCCGATACTTTGTCAACGCCAGTATGAACTCCATATCCAGGATATTTCTCCAGTTCCTCAATAAGTTTGTAGTATGTATCTAGATTCACGATAAGCCATTGGGGTCAGCTAATAAGAGCGAGGGTCTATGGATAGCTATGGAGAATTTAAAGCACCTTAGGAAATTAATGCAGGAAAATTCTCTAGAAAGTATGGCTATTGTTCCTGGCCCTAACATGGCCTATCTTACAGGATCGGAATTTCACTTGAGTGAGAGGCCCGTTGTTCTAATCTTGGAGCAGGATAATGCAACATTCATTCTTCCTGAATTAGAAAGTCCCAAGATTTCCAAATTGGATGTTGATAGTATTACTTATGATGATAGAGATGGTCCGGAAGGAGCATTTCAACGTTTTGCAAATAATAATAATTTCAAAGAATTGGGTATTGAATCACGAACAATTCGTCATCTTGAACTAAATTTTCTCAAAACTACAGGAATAACTTCTGAATTTGTCGATGCTACAGATATCTTTGCTCAATTGAGAATGGCCAAATCATCTGAAGAAATCGAATGCATGGCTAAAGCCGTAAAAATTGCAGAGAATTCTTTAGAATCTATTCTGGATAAAATAAAACCAGGTATGACAGAAAAGGAGTTTGCTTCTGAATTAGTAATAAAATTATTTCGTAATGGTTCCGATTCACATTTGCCTTTTTCTCCAATAGTAGCATCTGGAGTTAATGCAGCCAATCCACATCACTTTCCTACTGACAAAGAATTTGAAGAAGGTGAGTTGATAATTATTGACTGGGGAGCAACATGTGATGGTTATTTTTCAGATATAACTCGAACATTTGCTCTTGGAAAAAATGTAGACGACAAATTAATCAAGGCTTATCAGGTCGTGAAACAAGCAAATGAATCGGCCCGATTAGTAGCTAAAGTTGGTGTTGAGACTGGTATTGTAGATGAAGCAGCTAGAAAGGTCATTGAAGAGAATGGGCTTGGAAAATATTTTACACATCGAACTGGGCATGGATTAGGCCTTGAAATTCATGAAGAACCATATATCAAACCAGACAACAAATTTGTCCTTGGTAAGGGTATGACATTCACAATAGAACCTGGTGTTTATATTCCCAATTTAGGTGGAATTCGAATAGAGGACGACATATATTTAGAAACATCAGAATCAGTAAGTTTAACGACCTTACCACGAGAGTTATTGTTTTTGTGAGTATGAATGAACCCTTTATAGACCTGCTATAAACTACATAATTATGGCGGACTCAGTTCCTAGTGGAGGCCGACGCTATGTCGTCTTAGCAGTAGTGATAATGTTGTTGGCTGCTTTGCCTTTTTCTCCATTAGTATCATTCAAATCTTCACAGCATATAGATTATGATTCTGCTACTCCAGATTCTAATTTACCTACTAAAGATAGCGATGGTGACGGAATGCCCGATTGGTGGGAGATTGGATTTTACCCAGATTTGGATCCTTATGATGCTACAGATGCCTCGTTAGATGCTGATATGGACGGTTATGATAGAAACAAAAACGGGATTCTTGAAGAGGAAGAATATTTCACTAATTTGATGGAATATGAAATGAATTTGGTTATTGGTAATAGCACTGACCCAACAAATCCAGACACAGATAATGACGGTATGCCTGATGGTTGGGAAGTTCACTACAATTTTAATCCTCATTTATCGTCAGATGCTGATGAGGATGGTGATGAAGATGGATATGATTCTAATAGAGACACATATATTAATTCTGAAGAAGAATTTACTAATATTGAAGAATATTTAGCAGGCACAAATCCTTGGGAATTTGATACCGACGGAGATAAGATGCCGGATGGCTGGGAACTATTCTACGAACTTAATCCATTAAGTTCAGCAGATGCTTGGATTGATTCAGATGCAGATGGTTGGGATTCTAATTATGATGACGAATTAGAATATGATGAGCGATATCTAAACTATATGGAATATTTGAATGATACACACCCCTTTGTGAAGGATACAGATGGAGATACTATGCCCGATGGTTGGGAAGTCTATTTCGATTTGGAACCGTTGAGACCTTCAGATAATTTTGAAGATAAGGAAGGTGATGGTCTTGTTAATGTGTATGAATACAATAACAGTTTAGTCGATACAGGATGGGTTGATAATGATGGTATTTTCACTACCCGGCCTGATAGTAATGATACAGATGGAGATACACTTTCTGATAATGATGAATTGTTTAATTATTTGACAGATCCAACAAGTAATGATACAGATGGAGATGGAATGCCCGATGGTTGGGAAGTAAAATATGGCCTTAATCCTATTTCAGCTTTAGATGCAGATCAAGATTTGGATAATGATGGATGGGACTTTGACCGCAATTTTTTATTGACTAGTGATGAACAATTTACAAATTTAGAAGAATATTGGAATGACACAAATCCAACAAATAATGATACCGATGGAGATGGAATGCCAGATGGTTGGGAGGGATATTACAATCTTCAACCTAAGGATCCCAGTGATGCAGATCAAGATTTTGATGAGGATGGATATGATATCAATCGTGATGGTTTCATTTCCTCAATAGAATCTTATACAAATTTAGAAGAATTTTTGAATAATACAGTACCCAACAACAATGATACAGATGGTGATGGTATGCATGATGGCTGGGAAGTTTATTACAATTTAAATCCACTTGATATTTACGATTCTACTGTAGATAACGATGAGGATGGTTTTGATGCAAATTATAACGGTACTTTAGAAGAGGATGAAGAACACAATAATCTTTTGGAATTTCAGGCAGATACACACCCTTACATCGTAGATACTGATGCAGATGGAATGTGGGATGGTTGGGAATGGCTTTACGGTCTTAATCCATTAAATCCATTAGATGCCAATGCAGATACTGATAATGATGGAGTAATTAATCGTCTTGAGTACAATAATACGGCTGCAGGCCCTTACATGGAGGTTGATAACATAACTTCAAGCCATCCAAATAATAATGATACAGATGGTGATGGATTATTAGATGGACAAGAGCTATTCAATTATTTGACAGACCCAACAAGTAATGATACAGATGGAGATGGAATGCCCGATGGTTGGGAAGTAAAATATGGCCTTAATCCGCTAGATTCAGAGGATGCATTATTGGATATAGATAATGATAGCTTTGATTCTGATTGGAATGGAAATGTCACAGATTCTGAGATTTATTCTAATTTGTATGAATATTGGAATGGAACAAATCCAACTAATGGAGATACAGATGGAGATGGAATGCCTGATGGCTGGGAAGTTCATTGGGGTTTTCAACCGCTAAATTCTAGCGATTCAAGTGATGATCCCGATAATGATTCTTTAATTAATTTGTATGAGTTTGACAATTCGCGAGTTGAAGGTTTTGATGAAAATGTTTACAGTGCAGACAACATCACAGGTTCAAATCCGCTTCTAAAAGATACAGATGCAGATTTAATTCAAGATGGTGAGGAATGTGTTTCAGGAGTTGACGGTTATGTTACTGATCCTTCCAATCCAGATTCGGATGGAGATGGAATGCCAGATGGTTGGGAATTATTGCATGGTTTAGATCCTTTTAATTCAAGTGATGGAGATTTGGATTTAGATGATGATGGATGGGATTTTGATCGTAATGGAACAATAGAGCAGTGGGAAAAATTCACGAATTATGAGGAATATCTTAATGGTACCGATCCAAACAATAATGATACCGATGGAGATGGTATGATTGATGGTTGGGAAGGATATTATGGATTAAATCCGAATTCTGATGAAGACAGAGATTGGGATTCTGATTCAGATGGATATGATGCAGACCGTGATGGTGAACTTTCCCCTGAAGAAAAATTTACTAATTTTGAGGAATATCTAAGTGATACTAATCCTGTTAAAGCAGACACTGATGGAGACAATTGCACAGATGGGTGGGAGATATATTGGAACGATAATCGACCTTCTAATGAAAGTCGAACTTTGAATCCTTTAGATAGTATTGATGGATTTTTAGATTATGATGATGATGGCTGGGAAGATTGGGAAGGTGTTTGGCATAATTTCCCTAATTGGAGAGAAGAAGAAGCCCAAACTAACCCTTGGAATCCTGATACAGATGGAGACGGAATGTCCGATGGTTTTGAGGCCGATAATTGACGATTAATCTTATT
>JAPYSZ010000013.1:0-15147 GCA_029941645.1 Candidatus Poseidoniia archaeon | reverse complement strand
AGTGAGGGCGATGGACTCATAAATAGTTTAGAATTTTATTGGGATTCAGATCCATTTGACGACGACACAGATCAAGATGGAATGCCTGATGGCTGGGAAGATTTTTACTCAGATAGAATTCCTGATGGTGATGGTTGTGGATTAAATCCAACCGTAGGCAGCGATAAATTTGGTGATCCAGATAGTGATGGTTCAGATAATCTACGAGAATATCAGGAGGGCACAAACCCTTGCGATCCAGATAGTGATGACGATGGTGATCCTGATGGTGAGGATCCACCACCTATTGAACCAGGTGAACCACCAGGTACAAATCCTGATACTGGAGCTACAGATGGTAATGTTACGATATACGAAATATTTGACCCGGTTCTTGGAAGCTTGAAGCGTTGGTCATCACTAGATGCGTTATACTATGACAGTGCGAATAGTAATCCATACACAATGTATAATTACGATAGTACAAAAACAGAGATATTCCCTACTAATTATGAAGGATATTCACAAATTTTTGAGGGTTGGATTTGGATGGGCATTACGGTCACAGAATCCAGTTACACTATGATTCCTTCAGTTTCACCAGATGCAGACATTATTGACTATGATCCTAATGCTACAGGTATTGAATTGAGCTTCTTTAAGGATGGAGCCGACAACTATTATGTTCAATCTAATGAAGAAGCCATAATTGATCTAAAATACCGAATGGGAACAAATGGTTCCTATTTTAATCGGCAAATTAGTGATGACTTGACTATTGATGATATGCCGGAAGAGGTAATCAGACCAATAACTGCCGAAAGTGAGGTTAAGGATAATGTTCGGGAATTCCTTCAATATAGGCACGATAATGGCACTATTGCTAACGAACCATTGTATTATTTATGGCCAGAAAATGGAACTCCAGAAACGAATTTAGCTTTAATAATCAATAATTTAACCTGGTATTTTTCAGCCTTTATTGAGGGAGACGGTGACGTTCCGGATCCTGAACCGCCATGGGATGTATACCAATCAATTTGTATAAATGGAATTGGGGCTTGTCGACATAGATCGTTTGGTTTCTTTGTGACTGCTTTAGCATTGGAAGCACCAACAAGATATGTTTCGAATGAAGCTCATGCATTTGTTGAAGTTTACGTGCCAGAAGATAATACAACATTTTCAGCAAGCCATTGGAAGAGGATAAATCTAGGTGGAACAGGTAGTAGCAATACTTTGGAAAGACCAGATGATGGAGAGGAAGATGGTGACACATTCAACTTTGATGAAATGGATCCGGATGATATAGACAATATGACCGGCGAGCTAGTTACAATAGTAATTACTGATGTTTCACCGGATGACGATGCAGACAAAGGAGATACGATAAGAATCCAAGGTTATGTTGAGGACCAGAATGGAACTCGCTTACCTAATTTTGAGGTTGGTTTTGGGATGTGGGATGAAAACCACGCTGAACCTGCATTTGAGATTGGTCAGGTTATAACGAATGCTTCAGGTGATTTTGATTCTAATATAACTGATTTCTTAGAGGCTATTCCTGGTGAAAATGAGATTTATGCGGCATCATACAAACAAGGTTTCTTGGGAGTTGATGGCCCAGAAAACATTGAGATATTTTCAGACACTGTCTTGGTAGTTGATGCACCTGAGTCTGTTGGTAAAGGACAGGAATTAGTTGTTTCAGGAACTCTAGTTGATATTGGTGGTGTGCCTGCCGTAGGACAAACCATAGAGTTTGAAGTTTGGGAACCTTCATGGGGAGGTAACAAGCCAAATTCGCCTAATTGTAACCCTACTGGATGGGCGCGCTATAGGTGTGATGTAGGTACTGCTGAAACCGATGATTTTGGTAATTTTGTATTCAGTTGGACGGTTCCAGAAGAAGGGCAACCAGCTGCTGATGATGATTACCATATTGAATCATGGTTCCCAGGTTCAACTTATCTCTATAGTTCGATTGTTACTACAGATTTGATAATTCTTGAATCAACCGTAAATCTTACTGCAGAGATTGAACCTGCTAAGGAATATATTGGTAATAAATTCTGGGTAAATGGTACAGTTTCTGATGTCGCTGTATCAAATGGTAGCATAAGTGTGGAACTTGCAGGGTTCGAGTTGGCGATGTTTAGTGTAGCAGATGTTGATTGGACTACAGAAGCCTTTGTTCCTACTGATTTAGCAGCAGGAAATTATACAGTAATTGTTTCTTTTGATAGCGAAAGTTCAACATTGCCTGATGAGAGGGTCAATCTTAATTTCACAATTTTAGGCACAAGTGAAATTATTCTTGATACAGATTCACTCAAGATTACTCGAGGAGAAAATGTAACTTTAGAGGGAGAATTGATTGATCATTTAGGTCAGCCAATAACTAATCAGAGTATTGAATTAGCATGGAATGGAGCAACTATAGCAACTGTAACTACAGAAACCGATGGCGACTTTGTTTTCGTGTATAGCATACCTTCGAATCATGTATTGGGTAATGCGATTTGGTCTGCGGAATTTTTGGGCAACAGCCTTCATTCCGGTTCTTCTGAATCACAGGTTTCCGTTGTATTTCAGCAAACTGTTGTTTTAGTAGTTTCCGATAATTTACATTTTTATTCTGGAGAAAGTATGATTATTAGTGGTAATCTTACATCAGATAATGGTAGTCTGATGATAGGTATCTTATCACTTTATTTTGATGGAAATTATTTAGAATCCTTCCAAACCAATGGAACATTTAGCTTTGAATATACTCCTGACTCGTCATATTTGGATGTCGGTCTTCACACAGTTGAAATCAAATATATTGAATCTGACTACAATTTAGGAGATATCGGTTCAATTGATGTTTATCTTCACAGAAAAGTATTCCTTACAATAGAGGAACAACAGGTCTTACGGGATACTGAGGTTATAATTTCAGGTTTTGCTAGAGACGAATCATCATTTGGAATTGCCGGTATAGATTTATCTTTTGTTTGGGGTGAAAATCCACTAGACGGAGTTTCAACAACTAATTTTGGAGGTTCATATTCTAAAGATTATTTGATTCCTAATGCCCAGGTTCTAGGTAAGATATCAGTTCAAGTCACATTTGACAATACCACAGCACCGTTTTATGATAATGCTACAGGCGAGGTTGATTTTACTGTCGTTTCAGAGACCTTTATTCATCTTCCTGATAAGGAAATAGTAAGGGGCGAACCAATTTGGTTTAATGGAACGATATTTGATGACAGAGATCAAGCTGTAGAAGAAATTGAGGTAAATGTATTTTGGGATGATGAGTATCTCCAGAGAGTAACAGGTGATTCTAATGGCACTTTCAGTTTTATCTGTTCAGATGATTGGGAATGTTCAGAACCAGACCATCCTGCTGGAGTTGTACCTGTAGAGCTTGATTTTGGAGGATTTGGGTATTACCTTCCATCAAATTATATTGCAAATTATACAATATGGGGCCATACGAATATTACAATTACAGAATTTTCTGAGATAGTTATTGCAGGTGAAAATGCAACATTTTCAGGATTTATAGAGAATGATTTAGGAATACCATTAGATAGAGAAGTTACAATTCTTTGGGATGGAATTACACGTACTAAAGTGAATTCAATTAATGGTGATTTCAGTGGCACTTTTGTTCTTCCTTTTGATACAATTGCAGGAAATCATACCTTAACTGCTCTAATCAACGATCAAAATTTCCTTCGTGGTTCTTCAGACGATACTGAAATATTGGTAATGCGTGAAACGGAGATTACAGTTCAATGGTTAGGCGGATTTAGAAATACAACTTCTGTGGTTTCAGGTTATCTTCGTGACGTGGTTGGCGTTGGCCTATCTGGCCATCAACTTGACGTTTATTTTGATGGGCAGTATGTAGGTAATGCCACATCTGGTGAATCAGGTATGTTTGTTTATGATTTATTCATAGATAAAGAGACTGAATTAGGCACTCACACAGTCATGGTTAATTTTGAGGGATCATACTTCTATTTGTCTTCGGATGAATCAGCTAGTTCAGAGATTTTGGCCCATACGTTATTCGTAGCCGAACCTTTGGAAGTTCTTCGTTTACAAGAATTCTTCTTCAGTTCCTATCTGTATGATGATTTGGGTGTTCCAATGATAAATCAGGCTGTAAATTTGACTTTTGAAGGTGTAAAATATCAATTATTTACAGATTCAACTGGATTTGTTCAGAAGAACATGACACTTTCATCTAATCATGATCTTGGTGTTTTTTCAGCCTATTGGGACTATAGTGGCCATCAATATTATCTTCCAACAACTTATCAGCAAGCATTAGTCGTAGTAGCTTCTACAAGCATAAGTATTGACTCAGATTCAGAGGTTATAGTTGGTGAAACATTTGCATTCAGTGGAAGAATTATAGATGATATGGGTAATCCATTGAGCACTAATCTCAATTTCCTTTTCCATGGTCAATATGTAAGCTCTTTACAAACAGATAGTGATGGACGTTTCTTCAATGAATACGTCGTTCCTCATTATACCGAGGCAGGTCCAAATACTATAACTGTGCAATACATTCCAGAAGAATATTATCTTTCTTCCTCTTCGACATGGCAACTTCAGGTCTATCACAATACACGTATCGAGATGGTAGAGTTTGATGGTTTAGTGAATTCAACAGTACCAATATCAGGATTTGTATATGACAAAGCAAATAGACCAATTGAAGGACTTAGTGTAAGATTGGTTATGGATTCAGGATTCCCAATTGATGGAATTACAGATAGTAGTGGACAATTTAGTATTCCATTATACATTCCATCTGGAACATTCTTAGGTTATCATAATATTACAGTTTCATTTGCTGGAAATGAGCAGTATATAGATAATTCCACAGATTCAAGAATATACATAATGGGTGAAACTCAGATATTACTTGAAATTCCAAGTGCTTTACAGTACCAACAATCTTATTCTGGTCAAATAACATTAACTATGGAGGATGGGACTCCTGTTTCAGGCGCTTCACTTTTGGTTGCATTTGAGCCTAATGATGTTACTTTAATGGTAATTACAGATTTGAATGGAACTGCTAATTTTGATTCCGTTTTCTCAGGAAATGCAACAGTTCCAATGATTGTCATGGTAACATATACAGGGGACGAACATTACATAGGAAATGAAGTAGAATCCACAATTATCTATAGACCACCACCTCAAGAATCTAATTATGCTCTTTGGATTGTAGTAGCTGCTACACTTGTTGGTAGTTCTGGTGTTGTTCTTGGTTGGAAGTGGTATCGTGAAAGGCATTTGAGGGAAATAAGACGAATACTTGAATCTACAGCTTTGGCACTTGAGGCCAATATGGATTATCGTGACTCGGTGGTTCATTCTTACAAGGAAATGTGTAAAATCTTGCAAGGATATGGATACCTACGGCGTCATTTTGAGACTGTCAGAGAATTCCAAAAAGCTCTTGAAGAAGCCCTATCTCTAAATCATGAATCAGTAGCTAGTCTTACTTTGCTTTATGAGGAAGCTGATTATACTACAAAGAGTTTAGATGACGATCATAGACTCAATGCAGTTTCTTCACTTCGAACAGTTATTGAAAGTTTAGACCTAAATAGTGAGAATATAGAGGGTTAAAATGGCGGTTTCTAGCCGTTCAGGTATCACAATCTTATTTGTTACAATTGTAGTTTGTACGTTCATTCTTTTTCCTATATTGCAAGTTGTTGTAGAAAGAGATCCTCAATTATCAGCATATGATGATGATAAGAATGATATATCTCAATTTAGAGAATCTCTAGAAAATGGAGACGGTACGTCATACAATGTAAGTGCTATTCTTTCAAATCCTGCAGTTTTAGAAGAGGTTGGTAACCCTTCAGAAGCTTTATTGATAATTGCAGGTACTGAATCTCCATATACTCTTCTTGAGCTTGAGATTATTGTTGAATTTATAGCGGACGGTGGTAGTATTCTAGTTTTTGGAGATTTTGATTATTCCAATACCATTGCAAATTTATTTGGTATAAAATTTGTGAAACACAAACTTTGGGATCAGAATTATAAAGGTAATGTGTCTTTAATTGAAACTACAGCTAATGTTGATGGCCAACCATATGCAGTTCTTCTAAATGAACCTGTAGCTATTCAATCGGCTCCAATTCCTCCTTCTGCTTGGAATTCAAATGCAGGTTATCTCAATCCGTATCAAACTATTTTCATGACAACATCTCATCAATCTTATATTGATTTAGATGATGATGGAGAAATATCTGATGCCGATGAGGCTGCACCACTATCAGGTTTCACACTTGGAACGCGTTTTGACATGAAATCTGGAGGTGAAAACTTGGGTTCGGCTGTTTTCATATCAGACTCTAGTGTACTCATAAATGATATGTTGGATAGAAGTCAAAATGAACAGTTCTTGCTCGCTTTAGTGGAATCATTGATTGGTAATAAAGGTCTAATCCTTTTTGATGAATCAAGACATACTCAGGATTCTTTTGGAGCCAGTTTGTTTCAGGCCGCTTTGGGATTCTATTTTCTTTTATCAGGAGATACCGTTGTCCTTCAAGTTATACGATTAAATGTTTTAATTGCAGTAATAATTTTCACAATGGCAATGTCTCTTAGACAACCTGAACCTAAACGTTGGTATCATATTTTTGATATTCGTAAACCGAGACCGTTTCGTTCATATGGACATAATATGGATAATGGGATTCTCGCGTTGCAGGGAGTTCTTTTGGAACGTATAAGACTAAAATATCAAATTTATGAATTCGATGAAAAATCTAGAAAAGATAGGCTCGAACTTCTTCCAAAATTAGTTAAGAGTTATAATATACCCTTAGATGATGATTTTAAGATGCTTCTTGGTGCACCTACGAAGATAGGGCCTAATGACCTGCGAAGCATTGCTAAAAAACTGAGTGCGTGGTAAAAGTGAGTGAAAACAAAAGTGAAACAAAAGCAAGCAGTTCTGTTGAGAAAACGAACAAGGATGCTAAGTCAATAACCGATGAGATATCAAATGTTGTTTTAGGTAAGGAAGAGACAATAGAGATGCTCATGGCTGGTGTTTTAGCTAATGGCAACATTCTATTCGAGGATTTCCCAGGTTTGGCCAAAACATTGATGTCGAATACACTAGCGGATGCTTTGGGCTGTGAATTTAAAAGAATTCAGTTTACTCCGGATTTGCTTCCTGCAGATATAACTGGATCTTATTTTTATGATCCTGAAAAGAATAAGTTTACGTTTAGAAAAGGACCTATATTCTGCAATATATTATTAGCTGATGAGATTAATCGAGCCCCTCCTAAGACTCAGGCTGCTTTGTTAGAAGCAATGCAAGAAAAGCAAATAACAATAGAAGGTACAACACATAAACTTTCCCGACCATTTATTGTTCTTGCAACTCAAAATCCTATAGAATATGAAGGAACATATCCATTGCCAGAGGCACAGATGGATCGTTTTCTAATCAAACTTGCTGTGGGTTATCCTGATGAAGAAGTTGAAACAGGCATACTTCAGGGACGTGCTGACCGTAAGAAAGACTCATTCACTGTAAAGGCTAGGGCTACACCTGAAAAGGTAGTCTCAATGCATGACTCAATTGAAGATGTATATGTCAAGAAAGAAGTCATGCGGTATATTGTAGAATTGGTTCAAGCGACACGTAGAGATCATAGAGTAGCCGTAGGTTCAAGTCCAAGAGGAAGTTTGGGACTATTCAAATTATCAAGAGCTTTAGCAGTGTTATCAGGTAGAGATTATGTAGTTCCTGATGATATCAAGAGGGCAACAATACCAGTTCTTGGCCACAGAGTAATTCTGAAACCTGAAGCACGTATTCGTGGAGTCAAAGTCGAAGAGATTTTATCTGAATTATTGATGACAATTGAAGTTCCTGCTGTTACTGTGGAATAATAAGAAAAATGTGGACGCGTAAGGCCGTTGTATATGTTGGCCTTGGAACTATTTTAGTTCTCTTTGCTCCGTTTATAAATAATCTTCAATTGTTTCTATTAGGTACCACAATTCTAGGTTTTGTTGCAGTCCATAGTCTGGTTAATACAAGACCCATTGATGTTAAAATCACGCGCAGTTTTGATTCCGATCAAGTTTTTGAAAACAGTAATGTTAGTATTGACTTAATAGTCCAAAATAAAGGAAGGTCTGTCGGATTTCTAGAAATTTATGATAATTTACCTTCAGAAATAGAGGTCAATAATGGATCAAATCATACAATTATTAGGCTCCATAAGGATGAATTAGTTATTAACAAGTACAATGTCAACTGCCGTCTTAGGGGTCAATATAGGCTTGGAAATCCTCGTCTTCGAATTTACAACCCTTCATTTTTATTTTTTTACGAATCAGATATCCAATCAAAATCTAGTTTAGTAGTTCTTCCACAAATAGAACAAATAGAAGGTGTTGATCTTTCAACGGACTTTCCAAAAATGTATCAGGGAGCATTGCCAATAAGGAGAATAGGAACAAGTGGTGAGTTTTATGGAATTAGAGAGTATTTTCCTGGTGATGATTTTAAGAATATTAATTGGAGAGTCTTCGGCCGGACAAGAAAATTGATGGTAAATCAGTTTGAGAGAGAAGATATTTCAGATCTTATGCTGGTTCTTGATGCAAGGGAAATTTCAGGAACGGGGACGATACTCCGAAATCCATTAAACTATTCATGTAGAGGAGCAGCAGCGTTAACCAGCTTCTTTTTGAGATCTCGAAATAGAGTAGGTTTGACAATATATGGAGAAACTGTGAATGTAATTCCTCCAGATACTGGAGAAAGGCATCTTTATCGTATTTTGACGGCTTTAGCTGAGGTCAAAGCAGCAGGATCTTTAGGTTTGCATACGGTCTTAGGTGATCTTCGTAATTTTACTCCAAGATCTCCCGTGATGGTCATTTCTACTCTTGAAAGTGATCCAACATCCACGACTGCACTCAGAGAAATTACTGCTCGAGGCTTCAAACTTACTGTTATTGCACCAGACACTCTAGATTATGACAGAGATTCACGTATAATATCTCCAACAGTTTACTTTACAGCTTCAGCATCACTTGACAACAAGATTACAGAAGTAAGATCACTTGGTGCAAGAGCTATGCGCTGGAATCCAGATACGGTCTTATCCACATCTTTAGCTGAGGTGATTCGTTAATGAATACTAACAATAGTTTGTCTTTAATGCAAGCCATTTCCACATTTTCATTAATATTGTCTTTAGGGCTTGCGTATGTAATAAATCCTGTAGAAGATTCATTTTTCTTTAAGGCTATAGATGGTATAATTTCTGGACTCTATGGGCAGGATGTTCTTGATGAGCTTAATAATTCAGCACTTGCAGGAATATTAGTAGGACTTTTTTCAGGCACGATGTTTGTTTTCTTGACCGTTAACAAAAAAGTATATGATTATACTTTAATATCTTTATTTACAGTAATCATATTGATATTTGTTGCTTCATTTAGAGGATATGATGCAATTCCTTACCACGTAACACAACAATTGTTTCTTTGGCTCTGGTTGGGTCTTCCAATAGCAGTAGGAATAGTTGGAATATGGCAAGATTCTATTGGTAATCTGATTATGGCTGCATTTTTGGTTCTAGTCATGCCTCTTGGCTTATCAGGTAACACTAATGATGAAATTATTTATATTCTTGGTTTTGTCTTTTCATTCATGCTTTTTATTGAATTAAGTTATGGACATACAAGATATAGCCGTCTTGCTAGAGTAATGTATTATTCTAAAGAGTATGAAATGGTATTGCAGTGGTTCTTGGTTACTTTAGTTGTCACTCTAGCTTTGACAACAGGCCTAACTTCGATTGCATTCCTTTTCCATGATTTTCTTAGTGGTTTCCTTCCTGATAGTTTTAGTAATTCTGTAGAATTTAACACAATCTATGGTCAAGCCTTGTCGGTTTTGGTCTTCTTCATGATTTGGGCGGTAGTTCAGACCTTATTTTCTCGAGGCTATTTGGCTAGACAGGTCGAGGATTAAAGCAGAAACTACAAAAACACACTTATCTGTATTCAACTGAATGGATAGCCCTTCTAAATTAAAAAATAATTACGAATATTGGGAAATTACAAAAGATTTAATTGATCAATGTATAGATATTACTCTTAATCTAAGCCAAAGTGGACATCCAGGTGGTTCTCGTTCTAAAGTTCATGGAATGTTAATTACGCTTTTATCAGGCGCTATGCGATGGGATATTAGAGATCCAACAAAGCGCTTTGCAGACAGGTTTGTTTTAGTTGCAGGTCACGATAATCCTATGGTATATGCAACATTAGCAATCCTTAATGAGGCATTAAGATTAAAATATATGCAAACTGGAAATTCAAAGTATCAAGCTCGAAACAGTAAAGAATTTCAATTGGTTTGGGAGGATTTACTTACTCTTCGTAAGAATAAAGGATTACCAGGACATGCTGAAATGGAAGGTAAGACACTTTTTTTCAAGTTCAATACAGGTCCAAGTGGCCATGGTTCACCACCAGCGGCTGGAGAAGCTTTAGCACATAAATTGGCTGGAACTGATCAGGTCAAGGTTTTTGCATTTGAAGGAGAAGGTGGTTTGAGTACTGGCGCCACACATGAGACGTTGAATTCAGCTTGGGGTCTTGGTCTTGGAAATATAATTTATTACATAGATTGGAATGACTATGGAATAGATAGTCGTCCGTTTAGTTCTATAGTAAAATCTACACCTCAAGAATTGTTTGAGACTAGTGGTTGGCATGTTGAAGGGACTGATGATAACGAAGATTGGTCATCATTTACAGAAGCTTATTACGATTTATTAGTAGGTAATTCAAAGCCTAATATTCCTAAAATGATTTATGCTAAATCTAGGAAAGGGCGCGGATATCATATTTTTGATGAAAAATCACATGGAGCACCACACAAACGTAATTCTGAATTATTTTGGCAAACTAAGAATGATTTTGCTGAAAAACACAATATTTCATTTACCGATTTTGGGGAATCAGCAGCCGAAACACGTGAAGAACAGGTTAAACAGGCAACATCATATTTTGAGAAGGTCATTTCAGTATTACATGACAATCAAGAATTAGTTGATTATTTGGCTGATCGTTTAGTTGAATTGGGTGATTCGGTACCTGATACAATAGAGGGTTGTTCAATATCTGATTCCAATCCTATTAACGACAAAGCACTCTTTGATTTTGAGAATTATCCTGATGAATTATTTGTTGAATCAGGAACTAAGATTCCTAATCGTGTTGGCTTTTCTAAGATTGCATCTTGGTTAAATACTCATAGTCGACAAAAGCATGGAAGGCCTCTGTTTGTGGCAATGTCTGCAGATTTGGCCGATTCTACAAATATTTCAGGTTTTGCAAAGGGTTGGGGAGATGCCGAAGATTTAGGAATGTATGATAAGGAGAAAAATCCTAATTCACCATTGATGCCCCAAGGTATAACTGAATTTACAAATGCAGGAATGATGGCAGGATTATCTACGGTAAATTTCAATAAAGATACTTTAGAGCAATACAACGGGTTCATAGGCTCATTCAGCACTTATGGGTCCTTTAGTTATCTGAAATACGGTCCAATTAGATTATTTAGTCAAATTGCTCAAGATTCGCAAATTAAAGTTGGAAAATTGTTGTGGATTGCTGGCCATTCAGGCCCTGAAACGGCAGAAGATAGTCGTACCCATTTTGGTATATTTGCACCTGGAGTTACACAGTTATTTCCTACAGGTCACATAATTAATTTACATCCTTGGGAACATAATGATGTTGCACCTGCATTAGCTGCAGCCCTTGCTACAGACGTACCAATAGTAGCCTTACATCTAACAAGACCAGCAATAGAGGTACCTGATAGAGAAAAATTGGGTATTGCTAGTCATTTAGATGCTTCAAAAGGTGCGTATTTGATAAGAGATTATGATTCACGGCCTAGAGAAGGTGTTGTAATTGTCAGAGGAACTAGTTCCACAAATACAATAATTTCAATTCTAGAGGAATTAGGATCTAAACACAATATAAAGATTGTTTCAGCAATATCATGGGAATTATTCAGGAGACAGAGCCAGTCATACCAAGATTCAATTATTTCTGAAAAAGAATGGGCAGATTCTATGGTTGTTACAAATACAAGTCTTAAAATAATGAACAATTGGATTTCAAATCGTGTTGTTTCAGAATATTCGGTGTCACCGGATTGGGATAATAATTGGAGAACCGGTGGAAGCCTTGATGAAATTATAGATGAGGCCCATCTTAGTCCACGTTGGGTCTTAAGTGCAATAGAAAAATTTACTTCTGAAAGAAAGAGTCGATTAGAAAAGCTTAACAAGCAAGTGCCAAACTTAGATTAATGTCTTACGAGAATTTCCCAGTGGCTGTTGTCGATAACGGAGGGCAATGGACACACAGAGAGTATCGTGTTCTCAATTATTTGGGATGTAGAGCTGAAATAGTTTCTAATGTTACCCCAATAGACAAGTTAGAGAGATTCAAAGCACTAGTGCTTTCCGGTGGAGCTCCACGAATTGAGACTGAATCAGAGGCATTGGGTTTAACTTCGGAGTATATTGATTCCAATAAGTGGCCAATATTGGGTATTTGTGTAGGACATCAGTATATGACTACTCATTTTGGTGGTAAAGCAGGACCTGCTGAAATACCTGAATTTGGTTCATCACTATTGACTTTAATTGATGAAGGTTGGATTCTAGCCGGTTTCCCAAAGGAGTTCAATGTCTGGGAGTCGCATAATGATGAGGTTCATGAAATGCCAAGTGGTTTCAAATTATTAGCATCGTCAGATGCTTGTCAAGTTCAGGTTATACAGCATGAAACATTGCCTTATGCGGGAGTTCAATATCATCCTGAAGTAGAACACACAGAATATGGTTCTGAACTGTTCCAGAATTTTTTGAATAAAGCCTTGGAATGGAATGAAGAATGAGCTGTTTTTTTTACAGAAACACATAGGTCATTTACTTTTTAACTACCAGCTAATGACTATTTGATTACAATGGTTTTGGAATTATTTAAAACTCAGAGCAAAAAAATACGGGGTTATTGTTATTATGATTGGGGAAAATCAGCATTTGAAACTAGTGTTACAGTAGCAATTCTCCCAGCTTGGTTTACATATTTGTTTCTTGAGGCTAATGGACTTACTACAACAATAGGCTCAATAGAAATGACTGCAGATGCAGTGTGGTCACTTTCCGTAGCTATAGCTACTTTACTTGTAGCTGTTTTCAGTCCACCATTTGGAGTCATAGCAGATCGCAGATTGATAAAGATAAAATGGCTTAAGATTCTAACATACGTAGGTGCCGGAGCGACTTTCCTTCTGGCGTTTGCTCCACTTTTCCCAGTTAGTGTCCAGTGGATTTGGTTGATGGTAATGTTTCTTTTTGCTAATATCGGTTTGAATGGTGCTGGCGTCTTTTACAATGCACTTTTACCACACATGGGTGAAGAAGATGAGATGGATGATATATCTAACAGAGCATTTGCTTTTGGTTATTTTGGTGGTGGAATTTTATTGGTTATTCATTTGGGATTAGTTATGGGTGTTGGTACCGATAACGATTGGGTAATCCCCTTCTGTATGGCTACATCAGGAATATGGTGGTATGGGTTTGCATTATTGACATTCCTTTGGGTCCCTGAACCACCTATTGAAAATGAGATGGAAAAACTTAAATTTTTGAAGGCTGCAAGGTTTGCAATTAAGGAAGTCGGCCAGACATTAAGAGATGTCAAAAGATTTCCATCATTATTTTTGTACATGCTTGCTTATTTCTTTTTCATTGATGGAATAAACACAGTTACAGCTCTTGGGGGTGTTTTTGGAACTGTAGTCCTTGGAGTAAGCACTACGGAACTGATAATCACTATTTTAGCTATTCAGTTTGTCGCTGCGCCTTCAGCGTTAGCATTTACTAAATTGGCTGAGACAGTAGGTACTAAGAAAGCACTTAGTTTTTCAATTATTGGATGGGTGTTTTTGTGTTTTGCAGCACTTTCTTTTTCACCGCTTGAGTTAGAAGAGCACGAAGAATATGATATTCTTTACGATTGGAATTCTACAGATAATGTATACGAGGTACATGCGTCATGGTATGCTCCTGACATTGCACAGAAACTTGATTATGAAGAAAAGGAATTTGATGAACAGTCTTGGGCTTCTGCGTGGGCTGGATATCTTCCTGTTGAATACAGTGATAAAACCGAGACAAGCTCTTGGAATTATGGAGATGAAGAAGCTGAACCCTATTTGAAACAAGTTGATTATTCAGATTCAGAAATAGAGACTTTCTTATCATCCACAGATAAATCAAGATTTAGTGTTAGCATAAAGGATGGAAATCTTGATGGGAAAAATAATGTAGGAGTCAATCATCCTTCTAGTCTAGGAGATGGCGTTATTGATTCGATACCGATCTGGGCAAGAGACAACATTTGGGCCCCAATTGGCTTCTCAGTTTTCTTTCAATTTTTGCTTTTAGGATGTATGATGGGCACTCTACTGGGTGGTTCACAGGGTTTAGCACGTAGTATATTTGGTCAGATTATACCTGAAACTCGTAGTACGGAATTCTTTGGTTTCTTTGGATTCTTTGGAAAAGTGGCCGCTTTTATGGGTCCTTTCATTTATTTTGGAATGACTACTGCATTTGATAGTCGTGTTGGAATACTAAGTATATCAGTTATAATTTTGATTGGTGCTGTATTGCTTTACTTTGTCGATATTGAGGCAGGACGTGAGGATGCTAGAGCTGAGGATAAACTTCTCAGGGAAGCGGTTGCTGAATCATTGGAATCTGAACAGAACCAAGAATAGACATGAGTCGCACTAAGAGAATACTCAATGCGCCAAAGAAGATTAAAGAAAAATTGAAGGATTTTAACGAAGAAAGAAAGAAACCTAGAGAAAGTATAACAACAAAAGCTTCAATGTTTAGTATTTTTTCTTGGGCCTTTTATGACCTTGGAAATACGATATTTTCTGTTTTAATTGTTTCATTTTATTTCAGTCTCTGGGTTGTTAGCGATAGTGTAGGTGGGTCAGATTCCGATTATGGTTACGCTAATGCGGCATCTATGGCT
>JAPYSZ010000012.1 GCA_029941645.1 Candidatus Poseidoniia archaeon | reverse complement strand
GCTTTTCGAATATCTGAATCAACGTTAATTTTCATTTCCGTTGTTAACGCCTTCGTCCACCGCCGCTTCGGCTTCCACCACCACTTCGTCCACCGCCGCTTCGGCTTCCACCACCACTTCGGCCTCCGCCGCTGCTTCGACTTGTGCCACCACTCCGTCTTGTTGTTCCACGGTTTCGTCCACCTCTATGATGGCGGTTGTTGTTCCCAAAGTAACCTCCTCCGAAAGGCCCCCAACGTCCCACACGATTACCTCTGCCTCCCGTTACAGCATTTCTAGCTTGATTAATGATAAATCCGACAATAATTATAGGAAAACACATCACTCCAGCAATACACATTAAAAAATATCCAAGGAATCCCATTGGATCTCCAGGCATTTCACTAAATTCACTATATGCCTCTTCTGGATTTTCAGGATTATACATTACACCTACAGTTGAATTAAGTGAAATACTACCATTGGCAGCTTCTTCGTTCCAGTAATTTGTGAAGTTTTCGAATACTTGTTCTTCTCCGTCTTGTTCAAGATCTTCAACCCAATGACTTTCCCAAAAATCGACATAATCAATAATTTGGTATGTTTCGTTATCTACAGAATATTGAGTGGTCAAATCTATAATAAAAACAAACTCTTTCCAGCATTCCCAATCTTGGTCCCGTCCATCGTCATTTTCATCCTCGCAAAATTCACCATCAATGAGCATTTCACTATTGGTTTGCTCGATAATAATTCCTTCAGTTTCAGGCCATTCTGATGGGTTTGAGCCAAATTCACCCGAACTTATTGCAAAAGCAACTATTGCAGAAGCAACTATTGCAAAAATGACAAATACAGCAATAATTATTGGCCAGTTCAAATCCGCATCTAGCCAAGATTTACCACCTTCTTCATCATCTTCTCCAGGTAGTGCATATTCATCATCATCTTTTGGTATTGTATAACTTCCACTTTTTGAGCCAGTTTCAGTGGGTGTTTTTGATGAAGCGTATTTGTAGTTATCACCGCCACTTCTCCACTTACGATATTCTTCACTATCCAGTTCTATGTCTTCGTCTTCAGCCAAATTTATCCATTATCCTGTCTAAAAAGGAAGGCTTTTCTGAATCCAATTCCCTTAACTCTTCCCATAGTTTCCTTGTTTTCCCATTTGGTTTGGGTACTTTAACATTTATCCTAATGTGTTGACTTCCAACCAAGCTTGGTCTAGATATATCAGGCATTCCCTTTCCTTTGAGTCTAAGAACATCTCCAGACTGGGTTCCTGATGGAATTTTTAGCTTAACGTTACCAGATAGTGTTGGAATTTTTAATCTATCTCCGATTACAGCTTGAGCAGGTGTAATTTCTAAATCTAGAATAATTTCATTATCTTGTCTTTGGAATACATTATGTTTTTTCATATTGACAACAACATACAAATCACCTTTTGGTCCGTTATTTGGGCCAGCGCCTCCTTGCCCTCGCATTCTCAATCTATATCCATGATCTGCACCAGGAGGAATCTGTAACTTTATTTTCTTTTTTACAGGTATTATTCCTGAGCCACGACAGACACTACATGGTTTGTCAACTGTTTTACCACTGCCTTTACAATCATTACATTCGATTGTACTAACTGTAGACATAAATCCCCGCCTTACCATTTTTTGGACCATTCCTTGTCCTCGACAGGTATTGCATGTTCTTGTATTGCTACCTTCAGCAGCTCCTGAACCAGAACATTTTTCGCAGCTTCCATCTCTTGGAATTTCAATTTCTTTTTTAATTCCCTTATACGCTTCTTTCAGAGTTAAAGTAATATCATAGCGTAAGTCATCACCACGGTTGTCAGGACCTCTTTGTCCACCACCAAAGAATTGTGAGAATATATCTCCCACACCACCTCTTTGTCCTCCACCAAAGAGTTGACCAAATATATCAGAAACATCATCACTATGGCTAAATTGATCCCATGAGAATCCACCTCCATCAAAATCAACTCCTTTATGGCCAAATTTATCATATCTCGTTCTTTTATCTTTATCAGCTAAGACCTCATAGGCCTCAGAAACTTCCTTGAACTTCTTTTCAGCTATTTCTGGACTTTCTTCACTTGCATCAGGATGATGTGTCCTAGCTAATTTTCTATAAGCTTTCTTGATTGTTCTTTCATCAGAATCCTTTGCGACCCCCAAAATTTCGTAATAATCTTTCTTAGCCATAAGCGTTCGTCCTATTTTGTGCTTTTAATAAAACTTTAGAATTGTCGATTTGATAATCCCCGTGTTCCTAGAATGAGTGTAATTATAGCTATAATTACAATTATGAGTACTGCAGTTAGTGGTTCTGTAGCTATAATATCGTTTTTACTGTTAACTAAACTATAATCAGATGCCACTACATCCCAACTCATCTCTTTTGTTGAATCAAAAAGTATAGAATTCAAGTAATGCGTAACTGTTAGTTTCTGATAATTTTGTCCTGAAACAATACTTTCCCATATAATCCAATAGGCTATGCCAATTAAGAAAGGACGATTAAAATATATTGTAAAAACACAAAATATGCCCATAAATGCGATTGATTCTAATAAAAGAACTTTTAAGATTAGTAACAATACATCCAAATTCTCAATAATACCATGTTGTCCAGATCCCATCATAGTGGTAAGATAAAATATGATTGAATAAATCCCCAAGATTCCAAACATGCATAATACTCCTGCAATATATCGATAAAGTAAAATCTCAAAAGAATGAATGGGCGTTGTTCTCAGCAATTGCATAGTCTTCTGTGTGTATTCTTCATTAATTAGCTCAGAACTAAACAGAATAGCTAATATAATTGCTACAAAACTTATGTTGAATAAATCCGATTGGTTAACAAAATTTTCTCTTAAGTCTATATGTAAAGGTACTAAATTTCCGTTATCATCAGGAAATAGATAGACCTTATCACCATCTTGCATCTCATATTCTCTTTCATCTCCCAATTCATTGTAGATAACTATACCAAATAGACATGGTAGCAAAAGAATTACAATCAATACCCAAGTCATTTTATTAACTAAAAGTCTGTAGGTACAATCTTTTACAATAGGTGGAAATAAGTTTTTTGTTCTTTTTGCAAACATAATTATTTCATCACCAAAATTATTCATTTCCATTGTGCTCCCTCCACTAGTTTTTCATATAATGAATCTAAAGAATCATCTTCTGAGTATATTCTTTGAACACTTATTTTTTCATTTCGCAAAATCCTTGGCAATTCCATATAGACTTCTTCCGATTGGTCAGTTTCTACAGTAAGTTCGTTATTATCTTCATCAATTGTTGTTGATTTTGTCCATTTTTCATCCAGCATTCTTTTTGCTAGATTTCGTAGATTTCCCTTTTTTAGTGGCACGATACTTATGGGTCTTGGTATATTGTCCATCAATTTTCTTATTTCATGCCGATCACCATATGCTAACATTTTTCCATTGTTTATGAGCATAATATTATCGGTCATGCTTTGAACATCATGTAGAATATGGCTTGATATTAGAATGGTTTTTCCTTTTTCAGCCCATTCGGCCATTTTCTTCATTAGTATACCTCTAGTCGTAGGGTCAGCTCCCTGAAAAGGTTCATCCATTATCAGAATATCAGGATCAAATACAGTAGCTCTTGCAACTTTTGTTTTTTGGCGCATTCCTCTTGAATATGTGTTAATTTTTCTTTCCATAGCCTCATCTAGGCCTAATTCAGAGAGAGCCTTTCTAGCAATTTTTTCAGCTTCTTCCTTGTCTACGTCATGCATTCTTAGAAAATATGCAACATAATCCAATCCAGACATGTGTTCATAGAAACAATCATATTCAGGAACAAATCCAAATTTTCTTTTAAGTTTCCAATCGGTAAAAGGATCATTACCATCTACTCTTACTATTCCTCTAGATGGTCTTGATAATCCTAAAATAATTTTCATGGTTGTTGATTTACCAGCACCATTAGGCCCTAAGATTCCAGTTATACCTGATTCAATTTCTAAGCTAATATTTGATATGCCCTGAACATTTCCATAATTTTTTGTCACTTGTTCTAGCCTAATACTCATTTATTAGCCTCCATTTGTAGAATCATCCAATACATGAAACCACAGCATCCCGTAAAGATAATTGTGAAGACTGCACCTGCTTCAGTGTCACTAATGTCAACTTTCCATGGAGCAAATCCAGCCTGTACATAATACTCAATGTCAAATATTGCATAACTAATCATATCAAGTACATGACTTACTGATATCAATAATACTCCGTCAGCTCCATCTATTCCAAATGCCTTAAGAATTGTGAAAAATAGCTCAGCAATAATCGAAGTTCCATAAACAAACAAGAAAAAGGCACCACTAGCATTTGATTCTTTTTTCAGTGCTGTTGAAAATGTTAGTCCGATAATGGAATAAGCAGCCGAATAAAATATACCTTGTACAAATATGTTTACTATAAGCCATTTGTGACCAGTAATCCATTCTGTTTTGAGTCCCCCATCAGACCACATAGCGGCCGCCACTATCAAATTAGGTACTGCTGTTACTAGCAAAAGAAGTAGGAAAACTGGAATAAATCTAGCAATCAGATAATCTATTCTGCTAATTGGCCTAGAAAGGTATAGATGAAGAGATTTATTCGTCATATCATTCCCTATCATCCCTCCACTGGCAATTGCTGCTAAGCTAACAATTAAGATTCTTATTCCACCTCCTGTAAAGAGATCTCCGTAATATGTTAAAGGCCCACAATCTTTGAATTCAACCATCAATGGTCCGGAATAATCGTCATCAAAAAAGTCCCCATTATCTCTCAGTACACAGGGATAATTTTCAGAACCTGATGCAAGTAGTACATCAAATGCAAGAGTCCAAAGATAAATTATTACAACCAAACCCATTATAATCTTATTTTTTGTACTGAAGAATTTTTCAAAGCGTCTAAGACCCATCCCCAATACTATCCATGGACGTGTAGTCAAGTTTGCATCAAAATCTCGAAAGCGATCACTAACTTGGGCTTTTTTCTTCATTCAATAATCTCCTGATAAACACTATCCATAGACTGCGTTGTCCTTTCCATTTCATAAAGAAGACAATTACTCTTCACAGTGGCGTCTATAATTTGGTCATAAGTTGAATCGTTCTTGTATGGAATTATAAGGGCTCTTCCATCATCTTCAGCTGTTATTTTCTTCTTCTTTAATTCACTAATAAAATCTTCAACAGGACCGCCAATTCTTACTTGAATAAAGTTACTTTTTTTACCTATAATCTTTTCTACATTTTCCTGCATCTGTAATTTTCCGTCCTTAACAATTATTACAGTATCACATACCATTTCTACATCTTGTAGAATGTGAGTGCTTAGCAAAACTTTAGTATTGCTCACTTCAGTTAATCCATTAATAGTTTCCAGCATTTCTCTTCTAGCATTTGGATCAAGGCCAGACGTTGGTTCATCTAGAAAAATTAGTTCAGGAGCATGAATTAGACCCTGAGCCAATTTCACTTTCTGTCGCATTCCTCCTGAATACTCTCCAATTAATCTGTATTTTTCTTCACCCATTCTCAGATGCCCTAAAATCTCATGCGTCCTCTCGGTTGCACCTGCTAAGCTCATACCAGAGACCATTCCCATTTCTATCAGGAATTCTACTCCGGTCATTTCATCAGGAACACAATCATGCTCAGGCATGTAACCTATTTTCTTTCGAATGTTGGTGGTATTTTTGGTTAATTTTTCACCTAGTACTGTGATTTCTCCGCTAGTTGCAGTTAGCAGCCCCAATGCAATTTTAACAAATGTACTTTTTCCAGCACCATTTGGCCCCAGAACACCTATTTTACCTTCCGGTATATCTACTGAAAAATCATCAAGTGCTTTAAGTCCACCATATTTCTTGGTTACATTTGTTGCTTTAATCAAAGATATCCTATGACCTCTAGAAAATAACTACTTAAAAGTTTTTCACAACAAGATTTTGATTAATTTTATATATCCACCTGTTTCCGACAGGATACCGTAGCAGAGATGTAATCTCGCTTTACTACGGAGGTGAAACCATCGCATCAAATAAGATAAATCAGGTAATTGAGGACGCTCTCCAGAGCGAAAGGAAGCGTAAGTTCGTTGAGACTGTCGAAGTTGCAATAAATCTTTGTGATGTTGATTTACAAAATCCTCAAAAGAGGATAAATGCAGAGGTCGCCCTTCCACACGGTAGAGGACGGCCAGCTCGTGTTGCTGTATTTGCCCAGGGAGAAATGGCCGCAATTTCTAAGAAAATAGTCGATACTGTTATCTCACCAGATCAAATAGATGAATATTCTGAGAATAAAAGAGAAGCTAAAAAATTAGCAGATAAATTTGATTTCTTTGTCGCTGAAACAGGACTAATGGCTACTATTGGTAAAAGTCTTGGTGTTGTTTTAGGTCCTAGAGGTAAAATGCCTCGACCTATACCACCACAAGCAGATATTGCTCGAATAATCAAGAGCTTGACTAACTTAGTTCCAGTCCGTTCAAAGGATCGCCCAACTTTTCACGTTCCTTTCGGAAATGTTTCTATGACGCAGGAACAATTAGCAGATAATTTAGAAACAATATTGAAACGTGTTGAATCTAATTTGGATAGAGGAAATGATAATATTGCTTCTATATGGGTTAAAACTACAATGGGTAAGGCGGTGAGATTAGGATGAAAACGGAAGCTTTTGTTGCAGATTGGAAACGCAAGGAAGTTTCAGCGATTCAAGAATTTATTCAGTCTTCAGACGTTGTTGGCTTAGTAGATGTAACTGGAATTGGGGCTAAACAGATGTTGACTATGCGTTCATCTTTGAGAGATCTTGGTGTCCGGTTACGTATGTCACGTAATAGACTTCTGAAATTGGCTCTTGCTAATGCTTCGAAGAACAAAAAAGGTATGGAACAGATTGTTGATGCATTTGAACCTAGACAGATAGCTTTACTTTCATCTACAGCAGGCCCATTCAAAGTTTTTCAAATGCTGATGGAGTCACAAACCCAAGCTCCTGCCAAAGGAGGCGAAATAGCATCTTACGATATAATTATTGAAAAAGGACCAACAGCATTTCCTGCAGGTCCTATTGTGGGCGAGTTCCAAAATGCAGGTTTTCCTGCAGCCATTGAGAAAGGTAAAATTACTATTAGGAAAAAACATACTGCTGTAGCAGAAGGCGACGTAATTAGCGCTGAAGTAGCTGCTGCAATTACTAAACTTGAGATTTATCCGATAACTGTTGGAATGCAGTTGTTAGGGGCATTTGATGGAAAGACATTCTATCTTTCAGATGTTCTAAACATAGATATGGATGAGTTCCGTGGGCAAGTTCAATCAGCCACAGGACAAGCATTCAATCTTGCATTCAATACACGTTATTTCACTGGATCTGTGATGCAACCATTGCTCTCTAAGGCACATCGTGATGCTTTGGCAGTTGCAATAACAACAGCATATCCATCTGAGTCAACTATCAAGGCTCTTCTATCAAAAGCGCATGGGACAATGCTTGGCGTTGCAGGCCATGCTGGTGATGGAGCAGATGATGAGTTGAAAGAGATGTTAGGTAATGCTGCATCGGCTGCAGTAGCAGCTCCAGTGGAAGAAAAATCTTCATCAGATGATGAGGATGAAGAAGAAGAAGAGGAAGAGGAAGTATCCGAAGAGGATGCAGTCTCTGGTCTTGGAGCGTTATTCGGATAAAAAAAGGAGGCAAAAAAATGGAATACGTCTATACGGCAATGTTACTGCATTCAGCAGGAACCAAAGTTGACGCCAAGAGCGTCGAGAAAGTCTTGAAGGCCGCAGGCATCAAGGCAGAAAAATCAAGGGCAGAAGCTCTTGTAGCTTCTCTAGAAGGAGTCGATATTGAGGAAGCAATGGCTACAGCCGCCGTCGCCGCACCAGCTGCAGGCGCCGCACCAGCTGCCGTTGCATCTTCAGAAGAGGCCCCAGCTGAGGCAGAAGCCGAAGAAGAGGAAGAAGAAGTAAGCGAAGAAGACGCTGTATCCGGTCTTGGTGCACTTTTCGGTTGAGGTTGACGTGGGTCTAAAACCCCATATGAAGTTCAATGGATTCCGAGCAGGAAAACCAAGCCCCTGCAGCAACAGAAGGCGAACAGCCTTCTAATGAGAGTGAAAACTCTGCAGTAAACGCCCCAGATTACAAAGATCTCAAAGTAAGTGAACTTAAGGAGAAACTGAAAGAGTTAGGTTTACCTTTATCAGGAAAGAAATCTGTTCTTGTAGAAAGATTAACAGCCTCCAATGAAAAGGTAGATGAAGAAAATCATGAAGACGGAGAAGAACCAAGTTCAGAATCATTAATTTCACTTGATGAATTGAATAATCTTTCTAGAAACGAATTAAAGGACTTAAGAAAGGATTATCATAAGAAGGCTGAAGTACTTAGAATAAAAAGAGATGAATTAAATCTCAAATCACAATCTCATGCATCTGAGCGCAATGATTTGAATGTCAAGGCCAAGGAATATATGGATAATGTACATTTGTATCGCGATAGAAGAAATGGCCTTAATGTTGAAGTAGGTGAAATAAGAGATGAGAGACGTGAAGTATCGAACGAGGTTAATAATCTGAAAGATATATTTTTGAAGTTAAAGCGTAAACGATTTTCAGGTCTTAATTTACCTCCAGTTTCGAAATTGCGAAAGCAAATACAAGAATTAGAACTTAAACAAATGACAACACCTTTGACAACAGATAAGGAGAGAGTTTTGGTGGATGAAATAGGATCGCTTCAAAGCAAAATTAAGGAGCACGACAACTTAATTGAAACTGATACTGAGGTTCTAGAAGCACGAGATAAATTCAGAGATTCTGAGAAAATACGTAGAGAATTGGGTAAAAAAATGCAGAAGAGTCGTCAAGAAGCTCAAGCAGCCCATCATACTATGAAAGATTCATTGCGTTCTAATCGTCAAACACGAAGAAAAGCAGATGCTGGACAAAGGATGTTTGTTAAGGTTAAGGAGAAAGCCGATGAAGTTCATAATGAATATATTGAATATTTGAGAGGAATGCAGGAAATTGATAGAATGACTGCTTCCCAAGGAAGGGTAGGAAGTTTTGCCGATCAAAAGGCTAACGTCGCTAGTGCTGAAGAATTGTTTGGCAAGTTCTTGGCAGGTGAGAAATTATCAACAGAACAGCTAATGATAATTCAAAAAGCTGGAATGCTATAGAAATTAATCTAATCTATTTAACTACCGTGTATTTCAGTTATTAATGGCTAAAGTTTTGTGGAATCCTTCAGAAGATAGGAAGAATTCGAGTCTGATTCAACAATTCATAGACAAATCATCACTAAACTTTGAAACATATTTTGACTTGCATAAATGGTCTATTAACAAAATGGAAGATTTCTGGTCTGAATTCTGGGATTTTTCAAGAATTATTTATTCTAAGAAATATGATAAAGTATTATCAAATTCAGTTATGCCTGGGGCTAAATGGTTTGAAGATTCTGAACTAAATTATGCTGAGAATCTTTTATCTGGCAATCCAGGGCAAGTTGCAATAATTAGCACAGGCGAGAATCGTAAGGATCAGACTTTCACTTTTAGAGAGTTGAATGAAGCCGTTGCATCGGTACAAAAGGGGTTAGAAAAGTTGGGAGTCAAAAAAGGTACGCGAATTGCAGCCTTTGTTCCTAATTGTGTTGAAACTGTAATTTTGATGTTAGCAGCGACTTCATCTGGCGCAATTTGGACTTCTTGTTCACCCGATTTTGGTTCTCAAGGAGTTATTGATCGTTTTGGCCAAATCGAACCTTCCATTTTGATAGTGGCTAATGGATATAATTACAATGGTAAAATTTTCGCATTAGAAGATAAGATTAATGGAGTTTTAGAAACAATAAATAGTATTGAAAATGTTATTTGTATAAATTTTGTAGATATTGCTTGTTCACTAGATCATAATTCTGTTGTAAATTATGACACCCTATTTTTTGAGGAGGCTAAAACCCCAAACTTTGTTCAGTTACCATTTGATCATCCATTGTACATAATGTATTCATCAGGAACAACCGGCCCTCCTAAATCTATTATTCATGGAGCAGGAGGTACCTTAATTCAGCATTTGAAAGAACATCAATTACAATGTGATATTCAAGAGGGTCGTGATACTCTGTTTTGGTTTACCACATGCGGATGGATGATGTGGAATTGGTTAATTTCAGCTTTAGCCTCTGGGGCAACAATTGTATTATACGATGGAAGTCCCAGTCATCCTGACCTAGGGGCATTATGGAGAACCGTAGAAAAAACAGGAATAACACATTTTGGTACAAGTCCTAAATTCTTAGCAGCCTGCAGTAATTCAGGTTTAGAACCAAAAAAAGAGGCAGATTTATCATCGGTCAAAGCACTGCTATCTACTGGAGCTCCTTTGGTGCCTGAACAGTTTGATTGGGTCTATGAAAATATTGGTTCAGATATTCACTTAGCTTCTATATCTGGAGGTACTGATATTCTTGGATGTTTTTTGGGAGGTTCGCCTATTTTACCAGTTCACAGAGGAGAGCTTCAATGTCCTCAATTAGGTATGAATGTACAGTCATGGAATACAGATGGAAAATCAATTATTGGTGAAAGTGGAGAGTTAGTTTGTGTGAGACCTTTTCCTTCAATGCCTATTGGTTTCTGGAATGATAGTGATGGATTAAAGTATCAATCAGCTTATTTTGAAGAATTCCCCAACGTTTGGACGCATGGAGATTATGTTGAGATTACTGAAAGTGGCGGCGCAATAATATCTGGACGTAGCGATACTACATTGAATCCAGGTGGAGTACGTATTGGAACCGCTGAAATATACCGAGCAGTAGAAAACATGGATGGAATAGAGGATGCCGTGGTTGTTGGAAGGCCTGCTGATGGAGATATAGAGATAATTCTCTGCATAAAACTGACAGATAACCTAACGCTGAATTCAGATTTAGAGCTGAAGATCAAAAAATCAATTCGATCTAAAACAACACCTCGACATGTTCCCAAATACATTTTTGAAGTCCATGAGATTCCTTATACAATTAGTGGTAAGAAAGTAGAAAAGGCCGTTTTATCAACTATTCTTGGAAAGGAAGTAATGAATAAAGATGCATTATCCAATCCTAAATCATTGAAAGAATATTCAAATCTTTTATTCTGAAAGTCTTTAGAACGCCCCTCTTCTACAAGTTCATGAAGGCCTATTTCGTGGCTACACTTCTCATCAGCACAATTCTGTTGAGCCTTATAGATACGAATGAATATGATTTAATTCAGAGTGAAGAGTCTCAATTGGAAATGAATTATTCTTTGTGTGGCCCTCAAACTTTTTCTGAAAAAGTAAAAGTTGCCTTCAAAAAAGAATCTCATTTGGATCAATATAGTGCTTCACAAATGTATTTGAATAATGAATGGGTTGTTGTACTTAATTATCCTTATTGCAATCATCATTTGACAAGTTTAATTGATGAAAGGGTAGAAGATTTCAAAAGTTTTAGTATTCTCAGTGGGACCTGGATTGTTGAATTCCAAACAGGTTATATTGCATTTGAGTATCTAAGTCAGTTACAAAGCTCAGGCTATCTTTGGACATTTTATCCTTTGGTTGAAAAAGAGTTTAACCTGAGATATCAGCCTAATGATGATAATTTTACTAAGCAATGGTATCTTGACAATTCAGGACAAAATAATGGAACCAGTGGAATTGATTTAAATGTTAAAAATGTGTGGTCAGAATATACGGGAAATGGAATAGTAATTGGCGTTGTTGATGATGGAATTGATTATACTCATCCAGATATTTCTCCCAATTTTATAAGTGATTATAGTTATGATTATTGTGGGAATGATACCGATGTTATGCCTGTTGATTCATATGCTGACAGTGAGGATATTATTGATTGGCACGGCACTGCAGTTGCAGGAATTGCAGCTGGAAAAGGTGATAATCAAATTGGAATTACTGGTGTAGCATACAATTCGAGTATTGCAGGAATACGATTAGTTGCAGGAGATTGCAATTATACATATGAAGATGAATATACACTTAATGATTTGGCAATTTCTGAAGCCCTAGTTCATGAGTTACAAAATATTGATATTTACACTAATAGTTGGGGTCCTGTAGATGATGGCCAAACATTGGGAAACACAGGTCCGTTAACCATAGCTGCTCTTGAAAAGGGAGTATCTGAAGGGCGCGGTGGCCTTGGTGCAATTTATACGTGGGCCAATGGAAATGGATTAGGCAATAATGATTATTCAAATAAGGATGGATATGCTAACAGTAGATATACTATAGCAGTAGGGGCAATAAATTGGCAAGGTGAACAAACATCTTACTCCGAAACTGGCCCTAATATTCTTGTATCCGCACCTTCACATAATAATTCAGAATTACTTGATGCAGCTATATTTACTACAGATATTATGGGAGAGGGAGGTAACTCAGAAGGAAATTATACTTCTGTTGTTGGAGGTACATCAGTAACAACTCCAATGGTGGCAGGAGTAGTAGCACTTATGCTCGAATCTAATCCTGATTTAACTTGGAGAGATGTACAACATATTTTAGTTAGATCATCTCAAAAAGTGGATTCAAATCATCTTGGCTGGTTTAAAACAGAAGCAAATCGTGACTATAATAATGCTTACGGATATGGTTTAGTTGATGCAACAGCAGCCGTTAATCTTGCTAAAAATTGGCAAAGTGTTGGTAGTGAAGTATCAGTTAACACGGGCCGAATTGTAGTTGATAGTTATATCTTAGACGATAATAATGCAGGAGTCACTTCTGAAATATTTGTACATCAAAGTATAAATTTAGAAACGATTGAAGTATCTGTTAAAATTGACCATAGTGATAGAGGTGATCTCAATCTTTTTTTGGAGTCACCTAATGGAATCATTTCGGAATTAGTGAGGGAAAATAATGCTGATTTGGAAGAGAATTATAATAATTGGTCCTTTACAACTGTAGTTCATTGGGATGAGAATTCGTTTGGATTATGGAAACTCAAAGTTAATGATACTGAGGATAAAACATCAGGTACATGGAAATATTGGAATATGACTATGTATGGTAGTGCTGAACCAGATGATGATGAAGATGGATTGCCAAATTATGCAGATAGTAAACTTGGTACAGGAATTAATAATCCCGATTTTGATGCAGACGGTTTGTTAGATGGTGAAGAATACTATGGATGGGTCGATGCAATCGGAAATTTTCACAAGACAAATCCAAAATTACGAGATAGTGATAACGATGGGCTGACAGATTTTGAAGAAGGATTCGGTGAATTATACGTTACGGAACCTAACAATAATGACACGGATGGAGATGGTTTATTTGATGGCTGCGAGGTTAATGGATATATTGGTACAGAGAGGAATCCATATCATACAGGATTCGATTGCGGGGGTCATATCACTAGTCCTTTGGACAAAGATACCGATAATGACACATTACATGATTTCAATGAAACGCATGCCTATCTTTTTGATTTGCCGACAAGTAATCCAACATTACAAGATAGTGATAATGATACAATGCCAGACCCTTACGAGTTAGCTCATAATTTAGATCCAATGAAAAAAGTTGATGGAAGCCATGATACAGATTGTGACGGATATTTGGTCGAAATCATTAAAGGAATCTGTGTTGAGAAAAAACCAGGCTCATACAATTTCACTAATGCTATGGAATATTGGAATGGAACAAATCCAACTAATGGAGATACCGATGGAGATGGTTTGCCTGATGGCTGGGAAGTTCATTGGGATTTGGATCCTCTTGTAAGCGATTCTGAAAATGATGCAGACAATGATACACTCTCCAATCTTTATGAATATGATAATCGACTTATCGAGAGTAGTATTTTTTCATTTAATGAACCTTTGTTCAAAGGATATTGGAATTTTGAAGGAACGTCTCCCGTAGATTCTTTCAGTCATGTTGGTAGTTCAATGGCAGTTCTGTTGAATGGTGCTGCAAAGGTTCCTGGCAAACACGGTAAAGGTGTAATTTGCGATGGAATTGATGACAATGTGCGTTTTGATTCTATGCACTCTTCCAAATTTACAGAATATACAGCTCAATCATGGGTCAAACTTAATAATTTTAGTTCCGGTTTTTCAACGGTTCTTGGTACGGCCACAGATGGTAAAACTTGGTTAGGAATTAATTCTGAGAACAAATTCGAGTTTAAAGTTCATTCATCAAGTAAAATGTATATCTCCCCTATTACAAACGAGACTGTTGAAGCTAAGTTAGGAGTTTGGTATCATTTGGCAGGTACTTATAGTGAGGAAGGGGATTTTTTGAGATTGTATGTCAATGGAACTTTGGTTTCTGAAGATGTAATTGCACCAGGCCATACTATTCAGACCACAGGTGCTAACAATTATATGTGTTTAGGGCACAATGGAGATGATTATCTTAATGGTACCATAGATAATGTAGCCGTTTGGGACAGAGCTTTTAGTTCAGATGAAATACGCTATGTTTTTGAGAGATCAAATGGTTTTGGTAATAGTTATCTTTTCTTTAGACCTGATGATGGTATTCGATATAGTAATCCTAATTCAACAGATACAGACGGTGATGGACTTCATGATAACGAAGAAGCATACCATGCATTAGATGGTTTTGTTACAGACATAACAAATTCTGATACAGATAGTGACAATATAACAGATTATGATGAGTTCCTTCTTGGAACGTCTCCAGTAAGTAACGATACAGATTCAGATGGGCGCAATGATAATTATGCTTATTATTTCAATAACTTCAGTAAACTAAGAGAAAATCAGACTGGAGATGCATTTCC
The DNA here is from genome assembly GCA_029941645.1 of Candidatus Poseidoniia archaeon. GTDB lineage: Archaea > Thermoplasmatota > Poseidoniia > MGIII > CG-Epi1 > CG-Epi1. The sequence goes on along the minus strand of JAPYSZ010000012.1, from coordinate 5,900 downwards.
TTTAGATTCTTTAGAATGGAATGATACAGATGGGGATAAAGTTGGAGATAATACGGATGCCTTTCCGTTAAACAAAACCGAGCAGTACGATACAGATGGAGATGGAATTGGTGATTATGAAGAGAATAACAATTGTATATATGGGAAAGACACAAATGGTAATGGAATAGGTGAGGAATGTACTAATTATGAAAACAATGATACCGATTCGGATGGAGTAAATGATTCTATTGATGCATTTCCATTGGATTCTAATGAGAATTTAGATACAGACAAAGATGGGGTTGGTGATAATTCAGATATTTGCCCAGAGGATAAAAGAGGTCATATTGACACAGATAATGATACTGTATGCGACGGTTCTGATCCATTCCCTTTAAACTCTAACGAATGGGCTGATTCTGATGGTGATGGTTATGGAGATAACTCAGATTTTTATCCTACAGATCCTTCTAAGTCCTTGAAGCCTGAAGAAATAACGATGGAACCGCAGTCTGATAGTGGATTTTTGGACTCATCTATGCCAATTATAATTGCATTAGGTGTGGTTTATTTTGCATTCAAATATTTTGCTAAAAAATTATAGGCATTCTTCAACATTTATAGAGATTTTCCCTAGAAGTTTTTCACAATCTGAAAGCAATTCAGCTAATTTCTTTTCGGTATTATTTGAGAATTGGTTATCAGTTATACTCTTGATGTTAATTCTTACATTGTAAGCTGCAGATATAGCCCCTGCATTTGCCATCAATGCGCCAGACCCTACGTCACTTGCCATTCCTTCATCCATTATCTCAGAAATATCTAAGCATATCTGTAATGCATTTCTACAGTCTTCAACTGTTTTGAGGGGAACTAAGGTAGCACTTTGATATCCTTTTTGCATTTCCTTTCCTCGAATTTTGTTTTCTTTCTCGGTGTCCTTTGGCATTCTCATTGCCTTTATCACTTTGTCAAATGCAGTAGTGTCCTCATCTATGGCTTTTATTAATTTATCTTTAGTGATTTGCCCTTTTTTAGATATTTCAGCCAATTTTTCTTTTTTGTCTTCAAATCCTGCTTTACTAGTGCTCAAATTTGCAACCATTGTACCCAAAGCTGCCCCTAATGCTCCAGATAATGCAGCTACAGAGCCTCCTCCAGGTGCGGGTGAATCTCTTGAAACTTCATCTACAAAGTCAAAGGTGATTCGATTTGCTAGTTCACCATTTGTCTTTGGCATACCTAGGACCTTGTCCTCGGGGTTAAAATCACCAACGTCGGATAAACCAAGGCTTTGAGCAGCTACATTCATTAGGTCAGGTACTGGAAGTCCTGGTGACTTATGCATCTTGGAAAGATAATGTTCAGCAGCAGATTTCATTGCATCGTAGGGAATTAAACCAACAATTTCAGAACCTGTAACTTTTATTCCACGCTTTTCAGCCTCTTCGCATGCTGCATCAAATATATCATGTATTGGAGCAATTTTATAATTTGTAAGATTCATACTTATTTGTGCTCTATTATATTCAGGAATGACCCATCCAAGTCCTTTTACATTTGTAAATTTACCATCTTTGTAAACCGGTTTTCCAACTAAATCATCAGGATCAAGGCCTATGCCTTCATATCTTTCTCTTAGGTTTTTCCCATATTTTTTATAGTAATAATCGGCTAATTCCTCAAAACTAGATGCTACAAAATCGCTATTTCCATCAGGATATGTTTTCTCTTCAAAATATACGACATCTCCCTTATAGTAGAATGGTTCAATATTCCCCTTACGTTTCCACCTACCTCTTTCTCTCAATTCATATGCAATCTCATTGGCGTATGTCCTATCATTTGTATTAAGGTTGATATTGTAGGCGATTAAGAATTCTCTAGCCCCAATTGCGGTTGCGCCTGATTTTTCATTAAATTTGGTCGGGCCATAGTCAGGTTTCCAAATCTCTTCTTTTAATTTTTTCATAAGCCCTTCGTATTCACCTGATCTAACGGTCGATAAGTTTTTCCTTTCTTCATTCGAGGCTGCATTTTCATATAGATATATTGAGATATTCAGTTCTTTACCAACCTTCTCACCAGTTTTCTTTGCAATAGCTACACATTCATCCATAGAAATATTTGAGACAGGAATAAACGGACAAACATCTGTGGCTCCCATCCTTGGGTGCGCTCCCTTGTGTTTTCTCATATCAATTATTTCAGAGGCTTTTTTGATTCCTTGAAAAGCAGCTTTTGATACAATTTCAGGTGACCCTACAAATGTTACAACCGTTCTATTTGTATCGGCACCCATATCCACGTCTAGAATTTTTGTTCCAGACACCGATTCTATCGCATCAGTTATTTCTTTTATTTTCTTTGAATCTCTACCTTCAGAGAAATTTGGCACACATTCTACCAGTTGGTTCACGAATGTTTACAAATTGGGTGCTTAATACAGTTTATTACTTAGTAGGATTCCAGCCTTTTAACAACAAAGTCTCGGTTTATTGTTGCTAAAAAGAAACCCAATCTTGGTCCTTTTTCTTTTCCTAATAATATAAGATACATAATTCTAAAGTATTCTTTTGCAGGCATATTATATGATTCTTGTAATTCGTAGAAGGCGTCATGTATTGCTTCTGGATTCCATTCAACAGATGTTATTTTTTCTTTGAGATTTGTAATTCTTTCAATATCCTTATCATTAAAATTGAGTGTAGGTGGCTTTGCCTGAATTTCGAATTTCACACTTTCTGGGGCATGATTTTTGAGCCATCCTTTGATACACTCTATTCTTTTATCTAAACGATTTTTTTCTTCGTCATTTAATTCATTTATGTCTCCAGTTCTCTTTAGTGCTTTTATTATATCTCTAGTATCGTTCTTGGATTGTACTAATGTAACTAAATGTCTATAGGGTAGTGCTTGTAATTTAACCATAGCAGACCCTTTTACTTGACTTAGTTCCAATGCTCTTGCAGTGTTTTCTTCTGCTTCTTTAGCATTGTATTCTTGCTCTATCCGGTCATACTTATCTACTGTATTGAGTAACCCTAATCCAGGGTCAAAATCGATGTGTCTGTTTGGCTGAGGTTGCATTATTAGCCATCTAATTACTTCAGGTGGCGCCATTCTAAGCATCTCTTCTGCAGAAATTGCCAAACCTGTAGATGAGTGCATTACTCCTTTTCCTTTTAGATTAATCCATTCATATACTATGTGATGAGGAACTTTTTCTTCTAGTACATCCTCGATAATTCTTTTACCAGTGTCGTAACTTCCTCCCTTTGTAGCATGGTCTTTTCCAAACGCTTCAAATGTTACTCCTAATATTTTCCATTTAGATGGCCAATCCAATCTCCAAGGTAGCTTTCCTTCTCCTTTCTCTAGATTGTTTACAACTTCTTCCCCCTCACTATTTTCAAAATATACATATGGCCATTCATATTTGATTAATTTACCATCACATAATTTACCATCGTTGTTTTTGAATGTCCAAGGAAACCAAGTTTTAGGTAATTGTCTTCCAGATACAGATTCTAATATATCACTAACTTTTTCTCGGTTATCTATTATAGTTCTAATACAGTTTTTGAATTTACCATCATTGTAAAATTTGTAATTATTTACGACTTCAGGGAAAACACCGACCTCCTTTAGTGATTTAAAAAAAGGCTTTAGGAAATAGTCGTCGTAGCTTCCATCACCTTCAGGTGCAGGTATTTCAGCCAAGGGTCTACCAACAAATTCCTGATATTTCATTTCATCTAAAAAAGGATAAACTTTGCGTAAAGGATCCGCATTATCTGCAATATACACAAGCTTTGCCTTTCCTCCTTTTTTATTTACAGTTCTTACTATAGCATCAGCTGTTAGAATTTCACGCAGACTTCCCAGATGTATAGGTCCAGAGGGGGTAATTCCGGAGGAGATTACGTGTTCTTTTCCTGATTCTAGTAATTTTTCAGCGACTACGTCAGCCCAATGCATTAGTTTCTTACCGGTCTAGCTCTGATTAATGCTCTCAAAGGAACATTTTCTAGTTCATTATCTGCTTTTTTGTTAATCAATACGATTATCATCACTGGTGTCCCTTCTCTTTCTCTGATAAAATTAATAGCTTCTTTTGCAGTTGAACCGGTGCTTATTACATCATCAATGATTACTACATTCTTATTTTTTAGACTTGCATAATTTGAGGCGTAATTTGTCTTTGTCCCTTCACGACTTGGCCGAATTATTCCAAAATCAGCACCCAATAAATCAGATATTATAGTTGCTAATGGCACTCCATTGTTTGTTATACCTGCAATCATATCAAAATCAAATTCTCTCTTTTCCTGTTCTTCTAGTATTATATCTGCCATTATCTCTGCAATTGAATTAATTCTTGAACCCGAGACACCAATTGACCTCCATCCTACTTTTACATCAGGAGGTAATTTTTCATTAAAGTCACTGGAAGCCTGTTTTGCCAATAACCACTCTATAGTAGCTTTGGAGAGGTGCATTTCTTGTCCAATTTCTCGAGTTGTATGTCCTTCCTCCCTCAATTCATTGGCTTTTTTTGCCATCTTTTCTATTGACATATATTACACCTTAGTTATTCATATTTAAGTTTACCTATTGCTTACAATTTCCATATTAGGATAATATCTCAAATCTTAAATACAATCCTCTTGTCGAGCAGTTCTGTAATATGGCATTATGGCAAGGTAAATCAAAGCGTAAGCCCACGGGTGGCCGTTTGGCAGGTAGCCGAAGCAAGAAGAGATTTGAGATAGGGAGAGAATTACAAGAAGTTAAGATTGGTGAATTAACAAAGAAAATTGCTAGGACTCGTGGTGGCGGAAGAAAAGACAGATTGCTGAAGACTGATCAAGTATCTGTTACCGATTTAAAATCTGGGAAAAGCTATAATTCCAAAATATTGGAAGTTATTGAAAATAGTGCAAACCCAAATTATGTTAGACAGAACATAATAACAAAAGGTTCAATTATAGAAACTGAAAAAGGTAAAGCTAAAATTACCTCTAGACCTGGTCAGCACGGCGTTGTTAATGCAGTTCTAATCTAATGTCAGACAAGCCGATAGTAATATACCCAGAATATTTTGATTTTAACCTTAAACGTTCCGAAGGCCGTAAAGTTCCAATAAAAATATCTGTAAAGAAACCAAATATAGAGGAAATATTTGAAATAGTTAAGACCTTGGGATCTGAGGTCAAGAAAAGTTCTAAGTCACATTCTAGTAATTGGCATTTAGAATTAGGCAGTATTAATCTTTTTTACATGGGTACTAAAGTTTCTTTACTTCATAAAATAGGGCAAGAGCTGAAGAATATTAGAAAGACAGCTTAATTACCAAGGCTCATTTTTAACGCCGATTTTAAATCCTATTATATTCACACCACGGTGAAGTATTGGCGTAGCAATTAATAGAGTAAATAAGGGCACATATCCATCTAGAATCCAAGACATCAGCCATTCATTTGCAAAAATAAAACTTAGAAGAAGTGCCATTCCAATGAAGTCAAACATGTCTAAAAGCGGTGACTTATCTCCGCGTTTTAGTTGGCTGCGTCTTTTAATGAATGAAGCAGTCATGTCTCCAAACAGAGCACCAAAAGATAGTAGGAAGAAAACAAATAGCCAATTTTCACTCCAGAAATATATCTCAAAACGCGCAGCTCCGAAATCCTCCTCAACAGCATGCCATACCCATGGATCCTGATTTACCAAATTAAAGAACTCGAGGGAGAAAAATCTATTAATCGTCATCATCTCTATCTGTATAACTCCAACAAAGATTCCTCCTAAAGTGCCACCAATAAGTCCACTCCAAGTTTTTCCATCTCCCAATATTCTATTCCCATCACTATGAATTCTCCCTTGATCAATAGGATATTTCCCACCAGTTAAGACTG
>JAPYSZ010000011.1:16712-21108 GCA_029941645.1 Candidatus Poseidoniia archaeon | reverse complement strand
CCTCCTGCAGCACCACCACAGGCACCTCCTCCTGCAGCACCACCACAACCTGTAGCTGCACCGCCAAGTACTGCAGCAATTCCAGAAACTGCACCCCCTCCGCCTGTAGCCCCTCCTCCTGTAGCTGCACCAACTATCCTTACAGTTACAGTTCCTGATGGTGTAATGGCTGGGCAACAACTTCAGATTAAGGCCCCGACAGGTCAAATAGTCAATGTAAAAGTTCCAGAAGGCTGTGGACCGGGTTCCCAATTCAAAATACAGATTTAAAGCAGGCGTGGTCTAGTCTGGTATGACTAGGGGTTTCCAACCCCTCAACCTGGGTTCAAATCCCGGCGCCTGCACCAAATCATGGTAAAAGAATTTATAATAGCACATAGGAATTAGACTATTATGAGATACTTACCGGTATTGCTTACTGGAATCCTAGTTTTTTCAGGATGTTTAGATTTTTTAGATGAAACTGAAGAAAATAGAGCACCAACTGCCGTTATCAAAATAGAAGGTTCTTCACCATTTGAACCAGATACGGATATTATTTTCACAGGTAAAGGAAGCACTGATCCTGACGGTGATTATCTAGAATATTATTGGGATTTTGACAGTACTGATAGTTCTAACGATAATAAAGTAGGAGATATGAGCAACAATGGCCGTATAACGCATTCATATTCTGATGAAAAAACATACTCCGTTACTCTTACCGTCAGTGATGGGGACAAAACTGCGTCAACCACATCTAATGTAAAAGTCGAAAAACCAACCAGTGAAATAAGAGCAATCGTCACTACAAATGATGATACGGAATCCACCATGAATGGGGAAGAGCAAATAAGTTATACTTTTTCAGCCTCAGATTCAATATCTGAAAGTCATATTACAAAATACGAATGGGATTTTTCATATGATTCTGAAGATGGATTTGTAGCTGATAAAGAAACTTCAGAATCAGAAGTGACGCAGAAATTTGATTCAGGCCTTTATACTGTGAAAGTTCGAATCACAAATGAAATGGGTGAAAGTGATGAAGCCAGTTATTCAGATGATTTAGACCTGAAAATTAATTACGATTACAGTAATACTAGAACCATTGATTCAGGGCAGCAGGAACATTTAGTCCAACTGTATGGGCTACCTGCAAGATATATTCGAGCAACTTTAGAATATGAAACTAATTCACTCCACACAAGGGATTTAGATTTGTATCTATACAATACTACCCAAGAAAGAAATCCAGATGATGATAATAATGAAAATGTGGCGAGTAATACAACCCACGACAACGATGAGATTGAACAAGTCAATATTATTGAATTAGATTATTACAATAGTACGCACCGATCCTGGTTTGACGAAAAACATGAATTAGGAGATTGGACAATAGTTATTGACCATGAAAGAACGGGGTCTTCTGAATATACAATAAGGATAGAAGTTATCTACTGGGAATAAATAGTATCGTGTTTGTTGTTGTCAAGCCATGCCAAAATTGCCAATCTTTTATTCTTAAACCAAAGAAAAAAATTAAAGTCAATTTTGACGAAATACAGAAAGAATTGAACAAACGTAATTTTAGAACTATTGCCTACACAGGTTCATTACTGTCTGTTGAAAAAGAATGTAAAATCAATATTTATAATTCAGGAAAAATAGTAGTAATAACAAGAAACCAAGAATACATTGAGACAATTCAGAAAGAATTCAGTAGTATTTTATATCCATATACTCAGGTCGATTAAACATAAGGTGGCTAAAATTGGAATCTAAACCGTTCGTATCAATAGTTATTCCAACTACAGGAAATGTCAAATTCATAAGAGGATTAGTTGAAAGTGCTATAAAATTAGATTATCCTAAAGACAAACTTGAATTAATACTTATAGGTGACAAAACTACTAAATTAATTGAGAAACATTCTGAAATAGCAGTAAAGGCTGGAATTAATACGATTGTTGAATACTACCCTGTAGCTGCAGGCCAAAAACGGAATATTGGGGCTGAAAAAGCCAAGGGTAGCCTAATTGCATTTACAGATGATGATACCATACTAAGAGAAGATTGGATTAAAAATAGCATAAAACATCTAATTGAAAACGAGGACTACGTTGGTGTTGGTGGGCCAAATTATACTCCAAAAGAAGAATTGCCTTTTGCTAAGGCCGTTGGTAGAATATTTGGCTCTAAATTTCTATTTTCTTTCAGGTACACTATAGGCCATTCAAAAGCAAAAGAAATCGCCCATAATCCTACATGCAATTACATCATCAAAAAAAACATTGTTAATGAAATAAAATTTCATGAAACTTTATGGCCTGGAGAAGATGTTGAATTTGATATAAGAGTTCGAAAGGCTGGATACAAAATACTCTACGCTCCAGATGTAGTGGTTTGGCACCATAGGCGACCCCGCCCAACGGCGTTTCTAAAACAGATGTTTAATTATGGAAAAACTAGAGCTCAAGTTACGAAAATGCATCCTAGTAGTTTCGATTTAAGATATTTTGTATTTGTAATAGCATTTATTGTATTAATTTCATTGTATTATATATCATGGAAAGAAATAAACTTGTTTGGCGAAAAACTTCCTCTTTTCGTTCCAAACTTCCTATTGGGATCCTACTTTTCGATACTAGGCTTAGCAGGATTGTTAGTAGGATATCAAACTAAAAAAGTGAAACAAGGACTTTATGCGCCTTTAGTATTATTTATCCAACATTTTGGATTTTCGCTAGGGCTCCTTTTCGGTTTTTTGAAAAAAACATAAACGAAAGCCTTTACAAAGGGACTTTTTAGGAGCGTGTGGATTTAAACTACGACAAATTGTTGGAAAGGGCTCGAGAGGGCTTGGAAGATGTAATGCAAAATGCAGATCGTTTCAACCCCCCAACTCCTGAAATACTGCATGAAGGAAGCAAAAAAACAATAATACGTAATTTTTCAGAAATAGTTGATGCATTAAGGCGTGATGAAAATCATCTTTACAAATTTCTTCTCCAAGAACTAGGAACTGCTGGATCTATAAACAACAGAAGATTAGTATTGCAAGGCCGAGTTCCAACAAGAAAGATTAATGAAAGAATAAAGTCCTACATTGATACTTTTGTCGTTTGTCAAGAATGTAATCGCCCAGATACTTCCTTCTTAAGAATTGGACGCACCCTGAATTTACATTGTGAAGCATGCGGGGCAAAGCGTCCAATTAGATCAAATTTGATTGCTTAGGCAAACAAACACATATTCTTTATAGTCTGGCAATCTGGCATGCTAATGCAAAAATTACAGGTTGTAGCAATAGCATTCGCATTTGTTTTCATATGTTTTAGCGGCTGTCTAGAAACGGATGATAATAAAGAGAAAAACAGGGCACCTGAAGCACTTATTCTAATGCCAAGACAAGCCTACATTGCTGAAGCTAGTAAACCTTTCCAAATTGATGGTTCTGCCTCCTCTGATCCTGATGGAGATGAACTCGAATACATATGGACCTTATCTGGCCTTGGAAGTCCAATTGATTTGAGCACCGAAATGTCAGATTTAGTCACCATTGACACTCCTGGAACTGATTTAGTTTTAACATTAATGGTACGGGATCCTAAAGGATTAACAGGTCAGGATATTGTCGTAATTAATGTAGAACCGGGAAATAGAGTACCCATTGCAAAGATAATTACTCCAACAAATGGAGGAGCTTATTCGGAAGGTAATGAAGTTACTTTTAATGGAATTGCAAGCAGTGATCCTGATAATGATATTTTGTCTTATAACTGGGATCTAGGGGAAGCTGGAGGGCCTACATACACTGCATCTAAACAAAGTAAATTCACACTAGATTTAGGTGAAGGAGATTACAGTGTAACTCTGACTGTAGAAGATCCGGATGGAGAATCTAACTCAGTAACACACTCATTTTCGGTAACAAATCTACCACCAGTAGCGATTATTGATGCCGATAAAAGCTCAGTATTCACTGAAGAAGCCATACAATTTTCTGGTGAAGATTCTTATGACCCTGAAGGTGAAGCTCTGGATTATCTTTGGGATTTTGGAGATAATCAAACATCATCACTAAAATCACCGCAACATAGCTGGGGAGAGGCTGAGATGTATACTGTTACTTTAACTGTAGAAGATGGTAATGGACAAGAAGGGAAATCCACAAAGAATGTTGAAATCAAATCATTAGGTCCAAGCGCCCACTTTATTTTTGAAGATGGTAGTGGAAATAGTGTAGAAAAAGTTCGATCTAATGCAAATATCACACTAGATGGTAGCGATACAATTGCTCCGGATGGTGAAATAAAAGAATATAAATGGAATTTTGGTGATGGTGTAGAGAGAACCACAAATGAATCTAATACTGACTATTCATGGTCTACTGGAGGTTACTACAATGTTA
>JAPYSZ010000011.1:0-16612 GCA_029941645.1 Candidatus Poseidoniia archaeon | reverse complement strand
ACAAATGAATCTAATACTGACTATTCATGGTCTACTGGAGGTTACTACAATGTTACACTCATGGTTGTAGATGAAAACGATAAAACTGGAGAAGTAACTAAAATTTTACAAGTTGTTCCCGAGGATTATTCAGATGAAGGTTCCGATGGTACCTTAGTTGCACAAGATAATGAAGAAAATTACAATATAGATGTAGAAATCTTCGTATCAACTATTCAAGTTGAATTTACAGACATAAATTGCGTGGGTATTGGTGGACAATTAGACTATACAATAACCGTCCAAGATTCTGAAGGAAGTGAAATAGGCCAAAATGGAGGTAATATAGGGTGTGGAGGTGAAGGTGCCAATTGGAATATTGATTTTTATAATGATGACAATACCTTGAATTTAGGAGATTATCAAATTACTATAGCGTTTACAAATAGTGGAACACCAGTTCAGGCAAATTGGAATTATCGTTTTGCCATTGTATACGATTTTTAGATCTCTATTGAGAAAGAAACGCTGTTATCGCTATTTTGTAGCAAATCACTTAATTTTACTACGGTAGGATTTAAACTTGATAATTTTTTAGACATACCAGATAGGTGACCCTCACCCACAATTACCACTATTTTTTGACTATTATTTCCCCTGAAAAGTTTGACAATATTCGTAGACATATACGTGTCTCGGCGGCCTATCAATTCTTTCTTCAAGAAAGGATACTGACGTTTAAATTCTTCTAATTCTGCAGAAAAATCACCCGTGCGAATACTGTCATTCAAACTAAGCGTTCCTCCTCCAACCAAAGAAATTAATGCCTCTGTAATTAAATTACGGAATTCTTTCCAAGGCATGTTTTTCCAAGCACTACGTAATGTTACAAGTAAAGGTTTGTCAATGAAAGCTAGACGCGCTCCCATTGATTGTGCAATTTTTGTTGCAACCATCATTTCAGCCCCAGGTGTGCTACCAAAGTAATCACCTAAATATTGCTGTAAACGCGATAATAATCTAACATAAAAAGGACCTTCACTTTTCCGTATATTTGACTTTAGGGCAAGCCATCTTTGCTTATCTAATTCAAGAGCAATAATATCTGGATTAAAATTCTTTATATATCTTTCAAGAGGTAATGCAAGATCAATTACGTGTGCAGTACCTATCAACATCAACTCTGGCATTAAACAACGAAATACATGCATCTAAAAGAGTTAACTTATTAAACAACGGGACTTTAGTTAATCCTGATGTTTAGTTCAAAAAGCGATGACCCTGATGCGCCTGCAAAGTGCCCCCATTGTAGTAATGAGATTGGTGTAGAAGATAATACATACCGATTTCAGGTTGTAGATTTTACTGCTGAAACTGATGGAAACCAACGATCTGCAGGTAGAGTTATTGCCGTTTCATGTAGAAATTGTAAGAAAGTTGTTGGTTTTGTTAACCAGTAGGAAGCATATCCAAAAAGATAAGAAGAAAGAAAAATGTAGCTATAGCTTCTACAGTTGCTAGTATTATAGATCCCTTAGCAACAACATCATAACTAGGTTGTGAATTGATTGGAAGATATACATAATGGACTACTATTTCTAAAAGAAGAAGCCAACCTGTCCACAATAGTAGATTGTAGTTCCATGGCCATATCTCAAAAAAACCACAGAAAATTAGAGTTGAGGCGCCTAATATAGTAAAAATCCAAGAAAGACGCATTGTAAAAATGGAGCCAAATGTAGTTGCAAAAGTACTAATTCCTGATTTGAGATCGAAGTCAACATCAACTGCCATAGTAGGGCAATATAATGCCATCAAGTAACAAAATATAGCAAAAAAATAAAGTCTCGGAAAATCAACTAAAGGCTGATTTATAGACCAAGCGGACAGTGGAATTAGAAAGCCCAAACTCAAGCCATTACTGACTAAGTCAAGACCTGGTTTAGTTTTAAAACGAAACGGTTCAACATTATATATAAACGAAATAATAGTAAGCCCAATAATACAATACAAAAAATCGTTACTAAATTTAAGTGATAGAAGTAAGCAAGAAAGTTGCAAAAAAAAGAACAGAAACCAAGCTTTTTTAACGCTAAGATGACCACGTACCAATAAACTAAATTCCTTTCGAGGATTTTTTCTATCTAAATCTAAATCAGATATATGATTAAGTACAAACGTAGAAGATGTAAGACATGCAATTATGACAAAACCGTATAGTAAATTAAAATCAAAAAGTTTTCCCGCTCCGACGACATATCCAATAAAAAAGGGAGTGAAGCCAACCATCCAAAATTCAAAACCGACGAATCTTAACCATGTTAAATTAGGAAATAATTGATTCGATATTAATCGTGAAAATATTTGATTTTTCATAAGTCTATGAACCCAAACTTAATACCTTTAGGCTACATAATAAAACATGAGTAAGGATTTTGACTATGCACATAGCAACAAGAATGTTGTTTGGATGTCACAAAATACTAACCATTTACCTACACATTCAGCTGTCCAAGAAGCAATAAAGAAAGCTTCTGATGAACGTGAATATACGAAATATCCCTTAGCTTCAGGCCTACCTGAGCTTAGACAATTAATTCTAGATGATTTGAAATTACCTGATCAAGATTTGCACATAACAAACGGCGGTACAGAAGCTCTTTACTGTTTGATGAGGCACATTCAACCAAAAGGAACTGAAATGATTACTTCTGATCCCTCCTATTTTGTAGTCCACAAATTTGCAAAACTTGGTGGAGCAAAGTGCACGGATTTACCCATATATAATGGAGATTACAGATTTGATTTAGAAGATATAAAAAATGCAATCAACCCAAAAACCCGTTCAATCTTCCTTATCGATCCGATAAATCCTCTTGGAAGTACCTATCCTAAAGAAGAAAAAAGAGCAATATGTGAAGTAGCTGAGGATCATGATATTTGGGTAATTGATGACATTACTTATCGGGATTTCGCCCCAAATCATACTTTGGCTGCAGATTTATTACCTGAAAAGACTATAACTGCATATTCCGTTTCAAAAAACTGTGGCTTAGCAGGAATGAGGGTTGGTTCTCTAGTTGGTCCTAAAGATTTTATTAGTGATGTTAGAGGAACTATGGTTTCGGATTTAGGCATAAATGTAATTGGTCAAAGAGCATCAATTGCAGCATTAAAGACTAAACCTGAATGGTTGCCAGGATTAGTCAAAACTGCTTTGCACAATCAAAGTTTGATTAAAGGAGCTATAGACAAAATTGATGGCGTTGAATTACCTGTTTACCCGTCAGCAGCTAGTATGATGGTTATAGACATTTCTAAGCATAATGCCAATCCACAGGATGTTCAAGACAAATTATTGTATAAGTATGATATTTTTGTTAGAGCTGGAAATTATGTTTCAGCCCGTTTTGGAGATAATTTTATCAGGGTTTCATTTTCAATTCCGACACCTGAAGTCGAAAGATTTGTTGATGCTTTTCCAAAAGTTATGGCTGAATTGAGCTAAATATCTAAGTTGGCTACCGCTGTTGCATTAGCTTCAATAAATTCACGACGTTTTTGAACATCATCACCCATCAATTCTTCAAAGGCTTTGTCTGCTAATTCAGCATCCTCTATTGTAACTTGAAGTAATGTTCTTTGAGAAGGATCCATGGTAGTTTCCCACAATTGCCCGGCATTCATTTCTCCTAGACCTTTATATCTTGAAATTGAATAACCAGAACCATATTCTTTTGTGAGTTTAGCCAATTGCATATCGTCGTATGCGTAATCTAGCTTTTTACCCTTCGAAATTTTATACAAAGGTGGCTGAGCAATATACACATATCCTGCATGAATTAAACCTTGCATATGACGATATAAGAAAGTCAAAAGGAGAGTTCGTATATGGGATCCATCTACATCTGCATCAGTCATGATTATTAATTTGTGATATCTAGCTTTTTCCAGCTCAAATACTTCATCCTCTTCTACTCCAGTTATATTGCAACCCATTGCTGTGATTAAAGCCATAACTTCTGTATTGGCTAATATTTTGTCAATTCTCGATTTTTCAACATTCAGAATCTTACCACGCAATGGCAAAATAGCTTGTGTACCTCTATCTCGACCTTGCTTAGCAGTACCTCCTGCAGAATCTCCCTCAACAATGAAAATCTCAGATAAGGCCGGGTCCTTGCTCTGACAATCGGCTAACTTACCTGGAAGACCTCCACCTTCAAGAATTCCTTTTCGTCTTGTTAGATCTCGAGCCTTTTTTGCAGCCTCTCTAGCCTGAAATGCCTGAATACATTTTGATATGATTATTTGGCTATCGGACGGGTTTTCCGCGAAAAAATCTGACAAACATTCAGACATTATTGTATCAACTATACCCTTAATTTCAGAATTGCCAAGCTTAGTTTTTGTTTGACCTTCAAACTGTGGTTCAGGAACTTTTATTGAAAGAATTACAGTTAGCCCTTCTCTGACATCATTTCCATCTAAAGGAGGATCCTTTTCTTTTAATTGCTTTCGTTTACGAGCAACACTATTAATTGTTCGAGTCAAGGATGTCTTCAAACCTGATAGATGCGTACCTCCCTCTCTAGTGGCTATATTATTTGTAAATGTATGAATATTCTCGCGGAAGGCTGTAGTCCATTGTAATGCAGCTTCAACTTGAACTTGGTCTTTTTCACCTGAAACAAAAAGAGGTTTACTCATTAAAGCTGTGCGGCCCGCATTGAGATAAGTTACGTATTCAGAAATACCCCCCTCATATTGAAATGTTTCAGATTCTCCCTTCTCCTGAGAAATGCTAATTTTGATTCCGGCATTAAGATAGGCCAATTCACGCAGACGGTAACGTAAAATTGAAAAATCAAATTTAATTGTTTCAAATATGCCATCATCAGGCATAAAAGAAACTGTAGTGCCATGATCTTCGCTATCACCTATCTTTTCAAGCTTAGTATCGATATTTCCAAATTTGTATTTTTGTAAATAAATTCCACCATCCCTATGTACTTCTACTGTAGCCCATTTTGATAACGCATTGACTACAGAAACACCAACACCATGAAGACCTCCAGATACTTTGTATGTATCACTATCAAATTTCCCCCCTGCATGAAGTTTTGTCATAACTATCTCTAGGGCTGGAACTTTATAGACTGGATGATTATCAACAGGAATACCCCGGCCGTTGTCTCTAACAGAACAAGAACCATCAGAATGTAGAGTAACATCTATGGTATCACAATGCCCATTCATAGCTTCATCCACAGAATTATCAACTACTTCATAGACTAGGTGATGAAGACCGGATTCTCCCGTAGAACCTATGTACATTGCAGGTCTTTTTCTTACCGCTTCGAGACCTTCTAAAACCTGTATTTGGTCTGCTTTATATCCATCATTTTTTGGAGGCATAATACTATCTGATACACAACCAGAATAGGGGTTTTAAGTATACCCTATAAAACAAATTTATCGTCTATTAAATTACTAGACTTAAAGTGTCTTACGGCCTGGTCTCCAACCTGCCGGACAAAGCTTACCTGATTGCAAAGCCTGAAGTGTCCTAACAGTCTCATCTACACTACGTCCAATATAGGGTGGGTTGATAGTCAAAGAAAGTAATATTCCTTCATCATTTATGATAAACGTACCGCGTAAAGCGTGACCATCTTCTTTGTCAAGAACTCCATAGGAAGTAGCAACTTTCAAGGATGGATCTGCCATGAGTGGATAAGATAATTTATCTATTCCTCCCTTAGTTCTTGGCCTTTCCATCCATGCTTTATGACTATTCTTAGAATCTGTAGAGCACCCTATCAATACCGCATTAGCCTTCTCAAAATCTTTGAATCGACGATTGAAAGAATGTATCTCTGTGGGACATAAACTCGAAAAATCTCTTGGGTAGAAAAACAAAACTGTCCATTTTTTTTCAGCTATTATGTTAACTAACGATATTTTATCATAATGAATCTTCTTTTTGCGAGAGTCATATCTTACAATATCACCCTCAAACAAAGGTGCAGATTTACCTATTCGAGGAATTGTTGGGGTCAAAATTGATTACCTACTTGCTAATTTAAACAAAATGTATAAAGTTTTGGCCATTAACAGGCATAGTAATGATGTGGAAATGTTAGAATTAGTTCAAAATCATTCAAAAAAAGAAATTACAGAATCAATGACTTTAGAAACATCTGAATCACTCAAACCAGGGTGTACAGGAAGACTCAAGGATAATTCTGTCAAGCGTTTAGCATTAGGACAATCAGCCTCAAATTCGGACATAGGGGCGTAATTGTACAATAATGTAGGATAATATATTCCTGAACCTACTCCTTTTTGACTCAAATGTTCCTTCAATTCGTCGCGCTGGTTACAAAGTATGGTATATTGGTGAAATACATGACCTCTGCGATTTTCAGGAATTTTAACATATTTAGAAAGTGAGGTATTATACTTGTCTGCAATTTCCCGACGACGAGAATTGAATTTGTCAAGTTTTGTTAATTGTACTCTTCCAATAGCTGCGGAAATATCGGTCATTCTGTAATTGTAACCAAATTCTGTATGTTGATATTGGGCCGTCATTCCATGTGCCCTCAAAACTTTGCAATGACTGGAAAGTCCTTCACTATTTGTTGTGATTATTCCACCCTCAGAAGTAGTCATATTCTTTGTAGGGTAAAAACTAAACCATCCTGCATTACCAAAACTTCCAGCTTTACCTTCCCATGAATCTGCACTATGTGCCTGTGCTGAGTCCTCAATTAAAACTAAATTATTTTTATCAGAAATTTCTACAAGTGAAGGCATATCTGCCAATTCCCCATAAAGATGAACTGGTTGAATCGCTTTAGTTTTCTCAGTAATGGCTGATTCAACTTGATTTGGATCTAAACAAAATCCATCTTCTTCTACATCTACGAAAACAGGCTTTGCTCCAGCCATAATTATTACAGATGCTGTAGCAAAAAATGTGAAAGGTGTAGTTATGACCTCATCTCCCGGGCTAATACCACTTGCAATCATTACCAAATGACCTGCTGTTGTCCCATTACTTGTAGCTACGGCATACTTAACGCCGCATATTTTTGCAAATTCTTCTTCAAATTTAGCTACTTCAGGACCTTGTGCAATTATCCCAGATTGAAGAACTCTATCAACTGCTTCTCTCTCTTCGACTCCCAACTGAGGGCTAGCTATTGGTATCACACTTGTATAGCCAACACGTAGGTATTAAAAACGAGGGCTTTAGCCAAAATATGTTTGAAGAAACAAACTGGAAAACTATTGGCGCGGAACTTTTGGGTACTTTCTTCTTGGTCTTCTTTGGAGTCACTGCAGTCATTAATGGCCCTGATAGTCTAGTAGAAGATCCAACAGATGAATACAAGTTGATTTTTGCGTTAAAGGGTTTAATCACGCTAGGACTGACATTGATGGTGTTGGTACACATCCTTGGACCTGTATCTGGATGTCATCTTAATCCGGTAATAACAATACCAACGATGATGTCTGGAAAAATGAACCGCGAGGATGGAATTGCATATATGGTTGCTCAACTAATTGGTGCAATATTAGGTTTTACACTATTCAATCAAATAAATTCTCTTGATGAAACTAAGGAATTATCTGTTTTGATTTTTGCAATGATAGGAACTACCTTCTTCGTAACTTCTCTAATAACTTCTCAAGATCCTGCATCTATCGGAGCCACTCTTTTTGTGGTTTCCAGCAATGTTTTTGGTGATGTAAATCCAGGTATCAGCCTTGGAAATATGATTGCTATAGCTGTTGATGGTGGTGCTGATTGGGCATTCTTCGGAATAGTTGGATCTCTATTAGGATGCTTATGGGGTTGGTTGATTAAAGAAAATATAATCGACCGTTGAAATTACAGAAGCTGAGTTACTTCTTCAACAGAACGTAATTCTTGGAAATATATCTGTTCAATAGAATCATACATCTCGTCATCATCCTTTATGAGCGCCAATACTTCTTCATATCCGGCAGCTGCTTTTTGTTCGGTTTTTAGTGCTTCCCCAAGCATTACTTTGTAATCTGTAGTGTGTACTATCTCTGTTTGATCCCTATCTGTAACTGCTACGCCTCCTAACTTTACAATAGCTACTCGAACCATGTTTGCGTGAGTAGCTGACTCTGTAGCTTCTTCATCAAAAAATGGTTTGAGATGCAGTCTGTTAATCCCCTTAACGTATGCCGAATAATGGGAGTAAAGTGCCATTGCGCGCAATTCCCATGCAAGACCTCCATTAAGTTTCTCAATTAATTTTGAACCAGTCATATTGTCATGTCAGATACTTAGCTTAAAAAAACTTGTTATTTCACCGAGACTGAACTGGTAATGTCGCGGTTCGTGTCATAATTATGTTTTGTTTTTCTTCAGAATTCAATTTTTTAAGAACACTATCGTCTAATTTTGCAATTGTATAATCAAAACTCTCACGGGAAATAATAGAATCGTCAAACTCAATTAAATTATCTAAAGTCTTGGGAATCTTACCAAAGGAGACCCAAGCAATCGATTTATTGTCTGAAGTTACTCCTCCTATTTCAATAGCCTTTGATATTTGCCTCTGGGCTGTCAAATAAAGTAATACTTCTGTTGACTTTTCTTTAGCGAAATTGTAATTCCCTTCATGCGCTTTAATCGCTAAATAAGCTGCCTGTTTTAAGTGAAGAATACCGCAAACAATTTTTGGATTGATTACTGCAAAATCTGAATTGATTATTGATTTTACATCTTCGATATTTTTCGTTTTCAAATGACCGCTACCGACTTTAGGTTCCACAAATCAGGATTAACAGTGGATATTATATAACAGGTAGCGCGATTCATACTGTCGGAGCAATAAATATGGATCCCGAAACAGATGAAAAATTTGCCCAAATTGAGAGTAGCCTGAGTTTGGAACAACAAAGATTAGAGAAACTCTGGGATGCTTATGAGCAACAGGAAAAAGATCTGAATGCAGCATTAGATCGTATCAATTTTCTGGAAGCTGATATTGATACAAAAGAAACCATGATTACTTCACTCCAAGAATTACTCACAGAAAGAGATACAAAAATAACTGAATTAGAAGTTGAAAGACAAAGGCAGAGAAAAGTTGAGGCCGAATATGCACCAAAAATTAAAGATATGGAAAATACCATGTCTGATCAAACTGAAAAATATAATCGCCTTCTGTCAATAACTCAAGAAATGGAAGATGAATTGGATTTGGCTAGACGCTCATTACACGCCAGAGACAGTTGGTTTAACCTAAATGTAAGCAGTTTAGAATCAATATCTGAAGTAATTAAAGAATGGCGAAATATTCAAGCTGGCAAATTCCCACAAGTTAGAGAAGCTAGTGGACCTGGTGGTGGTAAAGATGGATTTGTAGATGCTGTATCTAAAATTAAAGGTCTAGGGGCTATCAAGGCTGAAAATTTATACGATTCGGGGTTCCATACAGTTACAGATTTGAAAGCTGCGACTTTAGATGATATTTCAAGTGTAATAGGATTTACAAAACTCAGTGCAAGTAAAGTCGTGAACGGCGCAAAAGATCTTTAAATTGATAAGAAATTTTCAATAATACTCTCATTCCTAACTTCAGGATGAAATGACACACCGAATATATCCTTGGTTTTGTGTTTAATTACTTGAATACTAGTTTCGCTTTGTGCTAATATTGTAAAATATACTAAATTGCCTACTGAATTATTATGAATACTATATGCTTGGAATTTTCCTTTACATAGACTGTTTTTTTCTAATGTTTCAATATCAACCATTCCAATCTCTAAATTTTTAATGATTTGATCTCCAAAAATAGTACAAACAATCTGCATTCCTGAACAAATTCCAAGAATTGGCTTTTCGAAATTAGTTAAAATTATCTTAAACTTATCTATATCTTTCTGATATGAATTATCTTGAAGTGATGTTCCACAAATTAAAATCTTCTCAAATTCGGATATATTTTGTTCTGTGCACTCTGTATAATGTAATATTTTCTGATTGGCAGCCCCAACTATCTTAGAGATAGGGGTAACAAACTCCCTTTCACTTAATTTCACGCTGCAAGTAGAAATAATGAGAATTGTCATATCAAAAGTGCCTTCTTAATTTCTAATCTGCCTGAAAAATTTGAATAATACTTCTTTGACTCTATTATTCTTACTGATTTATGAAATAGTGGGGCGTTTAATACAAATGATTCAATCTCTCCACCTTCTCCAGCAGGATTTATTCTGTATCTTGATTCTAAAGACATCAAATCATCTACACATTCTGAATCAATACAACGCCCCAACCATGTATCATCGAATGGCTCTGCCGCAATGCCCGTTATAATCGACTCGACCTTATTAGACAATAATTCTTGAAGAAGTTGTTTTTGTGGCATCTGCCATAATGGATTAAAACACCAGAGACCTAAATCATTACAAATTTTTTGAATTCGTGTAGATTGGTAAACTGATGCTAATGCACCTGTAACAATACCCTCAATTGAATATTTTGAAATGGCTAACTCAATAATAGAACCAAGATCATCTAATTCCTCCTCTTTAACACCGCTTGTTTTTGATATTAAATGGTCAATTTCCATAGCTTTAGCTTGAAGTTTAGTCCATTCAATAGCTGGTGTATGAAACATCCAACTATCTTCTTTTTCAGATTCTAAGGTTAAAAGACAAGAAATTTTATGGTCCACTGAAGCATATTGGAGGGCTAGATAGGAATCCTTACCTCCTGAAAACAAAACCGCTAATTTCATCTATATTTCCTTTTAGCAATCAGGTAAACTTCACTTGACTGTTTACGGGACGCCTCAGGAGATAAAGTGCGAACTGAACCAAATTCATCGATAACTTCCTTACGAAATTCTTGGAAATCTGAACCTTCAAAAACTTTGCAAACGAAAAATTTGGCTTTCCTTTCAGCAGCTATCTCTAAAGCTAACGATGATAATTCCACTGAACGTGCTTGATCTACAGAATAATTGCCAGATAGATTAGGACTCATATCAGATATTACTGCATCAGCTTTGGGAGCGAATTCTTCTAATTGACGTCTTATTTCAACCTCACGAAGATCTCCTTGAATAAATTGCGCTCCTTTTAACGGTAGTATGTGTTGTAAATCAACTCCAACTAATTTTCCTTCTTCCCCAATAAATTCTAGAGCAACTTGAGACCACCCTCCTGGAGCTGCACCTAAATCTAAGACTATTGAACCTTCCTTGAAAATATTGCTTTTTTTGTGTATATCCATAAGTTTGTAGGCTGAACGAGCACGATAACCTTCTCTACGTGCTTTTCTTTGAAATGCATCACTGCGGCCTTGGCGACCTTGTCCTGGCATTTTACCCTCCAGCCTTCTTAAGAGCCCATTTAGCTGCGTCACAAATCTTGTGATCGGCTCCAGTTTTTGTTTTATTCTCTATTAATGCTAAATATGGTTTAACTAAAGTAGGTTTATTCGAGCCTATGTAACCTAAGGCTTTAACGACCTCTGTGTGAACGTACCAATCTTCATTCTTTAGAGCCTTGGCTAACTTAGGTACGGCATGAAAAACAACCATTCCATTCTTACTCCCTATTCTTCCAAGAGCAGTAGCTGAAGCTTTCCTCAATTCGGAGGATTTACTTTCAAGACCTTTGATCAAACCTGGAACAGCTGGTTTCATTGCCTCTGGATTCGCAAGACCTAACATACCTATACAATCGGCTGCTCTTTCCTTCAAACGCTCTCCAGAATTAAAGGCTTCAATAACCTCAGGTGCTAAAGCAACAGAAGGGGCTGGATACTTTTTAGCAAACCCAGTTAGAATTACTATAGAATGATAGACAACACGCCAATCATCATCCCCCAATGCTTTTTTTAATTCCGGTAGCGCAGCTTTAGGAACTGTATTCAAGATTTTTACTAACGATTCTTGTGTTTGATATCTCACATCCTTATCCTCATCGCTTAGGATTTCAAATAAGTCTGCTATTGTGTCACTTTTCTTAGCATCAGATTTAAGAGAAAAACGAGTCCAAATCTCGACCGTTTTACTTCGAACCGATGGATGAGGACTATCGAATGTTTCTTGTATTGCACCAAAAATATCTTTGTCTCGAGATGGTTTTGATTTTCTCAGTGCCATCAATCCATCAATTATTGCTTCTTGAGTAGAACTGGGTTGCTTGGATAATACTCTAATGAATGAATTTATTATTGGATCAGTCCATTTATCATCTGTTTGAGCCTGAATTGTAAGTGCTTTGACAGCGGCAGTACGTTCTATTTCAGAACCGCTCTCCATTGCTACTAGATTATTTTCTATTTTTCTATCTAAAGAAGCTATACTTGAGCCTTCACTCCACTCTTGGGCTGCTTCCTTCAAATTTTTGAATCTGTCTAGTAAACCCACTCTCACGCATAGGGGCTGTATAGTAATAAACCTCGCTTGAATGAAGGCATATGCCTATGTCGGCAGAAAAGTTCATTAGCAACAATGGAGCTGAAGTCCATGATAGAGTTAAAATAGAAACTGAATCTATAACTTATGAAGGATTAATACTACCTAAACACAACTTTTCTAAAGAAAATATCATTATTCTAAAATTAGACAATGGATATAATATTGGCGTGTCAACGAAAGGAGCTAAACTGTCTATTCTTTCTAAAGCAAAACCCAAAAAGACTATAGTGGAAGCCAAAAAGAAAAATAAAGACCTCCAAAACATTACAATTCTAGGAACTGGAGGGACTATTGCATCATTTATTGATTACAAGACTGGTGCTGTAAGTCCTGCAATCACAGCCGAACAACTAGTGAATTCTGTTAAGGCTTTAGATGATATTGCTAACATCAATGCTGAACCACTGTTTTCTTTGGCGTCCGAGGATATGAAGCCTAAACATTGGGAGGATATGGCTGTTAAAGTAAAAGAAATACATGATAAAAGTAATCATGGAATTGTAATAGGACATGGGACTGATACTATGGCCTATTCTGCTGCAGCTCTTGCATTCCAACTTCCTGAAATATCAAATCCGGTTGTATTTACGGGTGCACAGCGTAGCCCAGATAGACCTTCTAGTGACGCACACTTGAACTTAGTTGGTGCTACTAAAACCGCTATGAGTGATTTAGGTGAAATCTGTATAGCTATGCACGAAACTACTGATGATCGAAATGTTGCAATATGGAGAGGTAATCGTACTAGAAAAACACATAGTTCTATGAGAAATGCATTTTCCTCACCAAATGAAGGACCTATAGGAATTGTAAGTGATAAAATAGAATGGAAAAGAAAATACAAATCAACTTCAGAAAAAACTACAATAAAAGCTGGTTTTGACGATAATATTGGAATGGTTTGGTCGCATCCTGGATTGAGTATTGAGGATTGGGAGAATATTGTAAATGGAAAAAATGGTGTCGTAATTGCTGGAACAGGATTAGGGCACATAAATTCTGAATTATTGGACGTTATTGGTAAAGCAACAAAGGATATCCCAATAGCTATGTCCAGCCAATGCCTTTCAGGGTCAACTAATCTGAATGTTTATAGAAATGGAAGACAATTACTAGAAAATGGAGTAGTAGAAACTTATGACATGTTACCTGAAACTGCCCTTGTAAAAATGATGTGGCTATCCAAACACCATCCAGACAAAATAAATGAAATGATGGGGAAGAATTTAGTAGGCGAAATATCAAATTCTAGAAAACTAGATTAAGGAAATCTCTTTAGAGCACAGTTCATTGTTGACCTATGATTAATCCACAATTGGAAAAATTAGCAGACGTGCTTATCAACCATTCATGCGCTTTAGAGAAAGGTGAAAAAGTACTGATTGAGGCCTTTGATATTCCTCAAGAAATGGTAATTGCAACCATACGTGCTGCAAGAAAAGCTGGTGGAGAACCTTTTGTTACTTGGAAGAATAACTTAATTATCAAAGAATTGATCTCAGATACAAGCGATGATCACATGGGGCTCATTGGGGATGTAGAAAAATTTAGAATGGAAAAAATGGATGCATACATTGGATTAAGAGGTAGCTTGAACATCTCAGAAATGTCTGATGTTGATTCCGAAAAAATGGCCGTTTATCAATCACAATTATTACAAAAAGTACATTTCCAAGAAAGAGTGGCAAACACAAAATGGGTTGTGCTAAGGTGGCCCACTCCATCTATGGCTCAACAAGCAAATATGTCTACTGAAGCTTTTGAAAAGTTCTATTTCGATGTTTGCTGTCTAGATTATAAGAAAATGGATGATGCCATAAAGCCTTTAGAAAAATTAATGACAGATACGGAGAAAGTTCACATAAAAGGACCAGGAACTGATTTGAAATTCTCAATTAAAGGAATACCGGCAATAAGATGTGCTGGTGAACGTAATATTCCTGATGGTGAATGTTTTACAGCACCAGTTAAAAATTCAGTGGAAGGATATATCCAATTTAATGCTGAAACCCTCTACCACGGTACGGTATTCAATAATATCAGATTAGAATTTGAAAAAGGTAAAGTTGTAAAGGCTACAGGAAGTGATGATGAAAAAATAAATTCCATTTTAGATTCCGATGAAGGTGCAAGATATATTGGTGAATTCGCTATTGCATTTAATCCCTATATCACTGAACCGATGAAAGATATTTTATTCGATGAAAAAATAGCTGGAAGTTTTCATTTTACTCCTGGGAATGCTTATGATATTGCAGATAATGGAAATAAATCAGACGTGCATTGGGATATGGTACTAATTCAAAGACCGGATTATGGAGGCGGAGAAATTTGGTTTGATGATGTTCTAATTAGAAAAGATGGAGAATTCATTTTACCAGAACTAAAAGGGCTTAATCAAGAAAATTTGATATAATATGAACGAGGACGACAAAGATAATGCAATCGCTAGTGCTGAGAAGGCTGGTCTGTATTATTCAAATAATTCAGAACCGGGATATACTCGTCAAATAAAAGAAGAGGTGCATATTTTTCTAGATACCAATGGAAAACCATTGAAAGGAAAAAGAATATTAAAAAGAATAGAGGAAATGAGGATTCCTCCCGCATGGACGGATATTTGGATATGTGAAGAGAAAAATGGCCATTTACAAGCTACAGGTATCGATGCAAAGAAAAAAACACAATACATCTACCATAGCATATGGACTCAACTTAGAAGTGAAGCAAAATTCGATAAAATGCCCTCATTTGGAAGGACTTTACCAAAAATTAGATCAAAATATTTTGAAGATCTAGCCAATGAAGGCAACAAGAAACAGAAGGATTTACCTTATGAAAGAGTGATGGCACTCATTGTTAGATTATTAGATACAACATTTATCAGAATAGGAAATGAGACTTCAAGAGATGACAAAGAAAAGGCCACGTATGGTTTATCAACAATGCAAGATGAACACATGGATTTTGAGCCTACTGAGATAACTGATGATGATGACAAATGGTATGACTCTCAAGTGGGAGGTAAGTTTACATTTATTGGAAAAAGTAACAAAAAACATGAAATAGAAATTAATGACGAAGAAATACCCGATTTACCGGCTCTCGTAATGATGTGTAAAGATGCCAAAAAAGGAAATAAAGATGATTTATTTTTATTTTATGATGAAAATGGAAATGAACAAGATGTGAAGGCATATCATGTGAATGAATATATTCAAGATATATCTGGAGGGAAATTTACAGCTAAAGATTTTAGAACCTGGGGAGGAACCAAACTTGCAGCTAAATCAATTGCTAAATTCAGAAAGAAAGATAACAAAACACAGCGAAAGAAAAACGTAACTATAATGATAAAAGAAGTTTCTATTAAATTAGGAAATACACCTGCTGTTTGTAGAGGATCCTATATTCACCCTAGATTCTTAACTGATTATATGAGAGGTTCTTTTTTCAGATTGTGGAAAGAAACTTTAGGGGAACAAATGTATCCTCTTACAGAAAATGAAAGTCATGTTATCAGGTATTTAGAAAAATAGGTAAGTTTAAACACCCTAAGTATATAGCGTAATAATGGGACTTAGTGACCTTACTTCAGCGGACAAAAAAGTCTATGAATACCTAAAAGCTAATGATTTTGTTGAGAAGGCTTGGTCTACTAAGAAAGCTGCGACAGCATTAAAAATGAAAGAAGATGAAGTGTATGACTCACTATCAAATCTTGCTGAATACATGAGAAATAATATCCACATACATTATCGCGACGGATCTATTCGTATTGGCGCTAATTAGCTACTTAATGTGAATAATTTCCAGTCCCCTTTTCCATCAAGGTAACCTAATCTTACTCCACAATCAATCCATCCGTGTGCATAATTGATAGCTGCAAAGGCATCATCACCACGCCCATCATCTAAGAAATATTTTGCATCGGAATAATATGCATTGACCATTCCCAGTATATCTTCAGCTTTAGTATGATCCTCTGTTCCTGGTTCTGCAATAATGGATACTTTTTCCAAAGCTTTGGCCGTTAAACCCAAATATTTGTCAATTCTTTCGCTTGTTACTGAAAATTCAGTCATGGTCGGTGAAAGATTGTGGTCTTAATCTTTATTGACCGTAAATTATTAAGTCCTCAA
>JAPYSZ010000010.1:5551-21165 GCA_029941645.1 Candidatus Poseidoniia archaeon | reverse complement strand
GCCTCCATTAGTTTGGTATGATTTTCATGAATTTTCCCACCTTCAGCAATTAGAATTCCACCATATCCTGCCGAAATCCCACCTTCATCTCCTGTCAAAACTTGTTCTTCTTGATTTATGGCTAGATTTCCTTCATCAACTAATACAGTTACAAAGTTAGTGACATTATTTGAGTATAACATTGAAGCCGTATTTGGAATAGTTCTACAAAGCATAGGTATTCCTATGATTTTAACGCCATCTTTCTCCACAATTTCACCATCTTTGCTACCAACAATATTTCCGCCAGTATCAGAGTTCATATCTACAATTACAGATCCATCCTTCATTTCTTTAGTCATTTTTTCGTTCATTTCCTTACCAAAAAATAAGGAGGGTGCATCTGCACCAAATAATCTTGCCGTGGTTATTACCACATCAGCCTCTTTTACAGCATCCATCAAAGCATTATCGAAAGCTTCCTGAAGTGATTTATCTGTAAACAAGGACGCATGTCCGCTTGAGCTTTCGGCGTCTTTCCATCCAGGAACATTAATGAATTTTGCACCCAAACTTTCGGTATCTTGTTTGGCCGCCAATCTAACATCAATTGCATGAACTATAGCACCTAATCTTTTAGCTGTTGCAATCGCTTGGAGCCCAGCTACTGCAGCACCTTGAATTATGAATTTTGCAGGTCTTACAGTTCCTGCCGAAGTCATCATCATTGGGACCATCTTTGCAATATGCTGTGAACCCATCAAGGCTGCTCTGTATCCAGATAGATTATCTTGACTTGAATTAACATCCATAGACTGCCCCTTGGATAGTCTTCTAGGAATTACTTCTAAGGAAAGTAAAGTTATTTCGGATTCTATAATCTCCTTTGTCTGTTTTAAATTTCGGAAAGGGTCAGCTATGCATGCTAACATTTGTCCTTTTTTCATCATTTTGAAATCAGGAATATCAATTGAAGCAACTAATTCAGCCTCCATGACGTTTTCTAAGGTTGCAATTTTAGCTCCCCTTTTTTCGTATTCTGAGTCTGAATAACCGGATTTTTCTCCAGCTCCTTTCTCTATAATAATGTCAAAACCTAGTTTCATCAATTTGGGTACTGAAACTGGTACAATCGCTACGCGAGTTTCGTTGTTGTTTTTTTCTTTTGGTATCCCTATACGCATTATTTCCACCATCAATTTTTGTGTAGACTAAAATAGTCTATAGAGTAGCTTACAAACAGACTCATAAAAGTTTCCCTTACTTTCCGATTTCACGAGCTATTACTAATCTTTGAACTTCTTGGGTTCCTTCGTAAATTTGTGTTATTTTAGCATCTCGGAAGAATCTTTCAACAGGAAATTCAGTAGTATAGCCATAACCACCCAATATTTGAACAGCTTTTTCAGAGACCCACATTGCAGTATCTCCCGCATTCAATTTAGCAAATGAGGCTTCCAAAGTATGTCTGTCTTCTCCATGTTTATAGTGTCTTTCTTTTGCCCACGCAGCTTTGTAGACCTGCAGTCTTGCAGCATCTATTTTCATAGCCATATCAGCTAGGTAATTGCTAATCGATTGGTGTTGCGCTATAGGTTTTCCAAAAGTTTCTCTTTCTTTTGAATATTTGAGTGCAGATTCATAAGCACCTTGTGCGATGCCCAATGCTTGAGCAGCAATACCAATACGTGAATTATCTAGAGCATTCATCGCAATTCCAAAACCACTTCCCACTTCTCCGAGCACATTCTCTTTTGGAACCTTACAATTATCAAGAATTAGTGTACATGTGTCGCTTGATCGAATACCCAATTTATCTTCTTTTTTACCTATTTTTAAACCATCATATCCTTTTTCAACAATAAAACAGGTTACTCCACCATGCTTTTTCTTTCCATAATCAGGGTGGTTAGTTACCTTAGCAAAAAGTATGAAGAGATCTGCAGTAGTACCATTGGTAACCCACATTTTCTCTCCATTTAGGTTAAAATAATCGCCATCATCACTTGCTTTTGCAACCATTGCTGCAGCATCAGTTCCCGAACCAGCTTCACTAAGTGAATATGCACCTAAATTTTCTCCTGATGCAAGTTTTGGTAAATATTTTTTTTTCTGCTCTTCATTTCCATTCAAAACAATTGTCATGGCGCATAGTCCAACATGAACAGCAACCATAACTCCTAGCGAAGGATCAACACGCGATAATTCCTCAATTACTATAGCTTCAGAAACATCATCCAATTTTTGCCCTCCGTAATTTTCTGGAATGGTCATTCCAGCAACTCCCAATTCAGCAAATTGTTTGAATTCTTCAGTGGGTGGTTTTTGTTCTTTATCTCTTTGGTGACAAGTTGGTCCTGCTACAGTCTCAGCAAAATTACGGACCATATCCCTAATCATTATTTGGTCTTCAGTTTCTGAAAAGTCCATTTTAACCTCCCATAAGTTTGATTATTGCCTCAGCAGGTTCTCCACCACATTCTTCCAGTGCTTTTTTTGCTTTTCCTTTTGGAACATCGGCTTGTGATGCAACCAATTCAATATCTTCGTCAGGAATACTTGATGTTTCTTCACCGTCACTAAGTCCTCTTTCTTGTGGTTCTCCAACAATCTGATATGATTGCTGCCCCATCATATTCATAGAACTTACTGAGGGATTACTGAAGTAAATTTCTTTGTCTTTTGTTCTAATTATAACTTCAGTAGCATCAATCTCTTCTGTAGAATTTTGTAGTTGTTTCTGTAACTTCTTCATCATTCGGGGATTCATGCGTCCCATTCCCGGCATCATATTTCTGCTACCCCATACACCTCTAAAAGAATTTATGTCATACGATATCGCAGTATAACTGCAATATCTCCTAATCCGTTTAGCATCTCACCACCATGATGGTGGGATGATATTTCTATTACATTTGTCCTATTCTTTTCTGCTAAATTGAGCAATTTTCTCCCTTCATCCGTACGAGTTTTTTCAGCTAGAATAAGCATTTCTTCTGCTGCTCCAGATTCTATAGCTTTTTTCACTTCTTTTTTACCATAAGTCCCCATATCTTTTACTATTGCTTCTTTTAATTTCTCTACGGCAGTCATTTCTTCTTGGATCTTGATTTGGGCTACAGCTTTCGGCAATGTTCCTCTGCTAATTGCTTCATGAATACCAGCCATCCCTCCTTGTCCTGAGTTTTCAATTACACACCCTGAGAAAATGTCGGGAGCTTCGTTTCTACCAACATCAACAAAATCTTCCTTGAGAAATCCAGGCCCTACTATTACCATAATTGCGTCTTTTATGTGAACATCTACTAACTGTTTTACCGTTCTGATATAAAAATCTTTTAGCTCTTCTCCTCCCGTTGACTTTCCACTTCCAGCTCTGTTAAGCGTCTTTAGTTCTCTAATTCCATAAGTTCTTAATTCTGCTATAACTATATTATCGCTTTCAATAGCAACAGCTACAGCTGTAACTACAGGTTCTCTTGCTTCTCTCAATCTTTTTTTATGATGGTTTAACCAATTAGATTTTCCAATATCAAAGTCATCTCCCGGTTCAAGAATTAAGGTGTGGTGTGAACCTTGGTCTCTTTCACCTACTGCAATAACTCCGTGGCATCTCAACCTTTGCCCAAAAGATTGATACTCTACATTTTTGACTTCAATAGTCAATTTCATTTTTTGTTTTTTCCCTCTCTCTTTACGAATTCGATCAGATTGGGAAGCTTCTCTCCTTTCAGTAAGTGCTCTAATCATATCTCCTTCATCAAGCAATAAATTCAGATGATATAGATCATCTTCGTGTTCTAATTTTATGTGATAGACATTATTGTCACGTTTCTTTACTTTCAAGCGTCCTCACTTGTATACTGTAATATCTAAGTTTTTGGCTAATTCTTTGTAACGATTTCTGATAGTGACTTCAGTTACGCCTACAGTGTCGGCTATGGTCTTTTGAGTCTTTCTTTGGTCGTATACTACAGATGCTATGTAAATTGCAGCTGCAGCCACTCCCGTTGGTCCTCTTCCAGATGTAAGTTCCGCTTCGATGGCTTGATTGAGAATATTTATTGCTGCACTTTCAACGTAACCAGGTAATTCTAGTTCCCTACAAAATCTGACAATATAGACGGATGGTGATGCAGGTTGTAAATTGAGTTTTAATTCTCTTGAAATATATCTATAGGTTCTTCCAACTTCTTTTTTGGATGCGCGTGATGCCTCAGTGATTTCAGTTAGCGTTCTTGGAACTTCACATCTTCTACAAGCTCCATACAAAGCAGCAGCTGCAACACCTTCCACAGATCGACCCCTTACTAGATTATCTTGAACGGCTCTTCGGTAAAGCATGGCCGCTTCTTCTCTTACTTGTCTATGTAATCCGATTTTGGATGCAAGACGATTTAGTTCGTTAAGTGCCTGAGCTAAATTTCGGTCAGCTGAATTCGATGCCCTTGTACGGTTTTGCCATTTCCTCATCCGGTAAACTTGTGAACGATTTTTGGTCGGTACGTTATTTCCATATATGTCTCGACCTCCCCACCCAATATCTGTTGAAAGTCCTTTATCATGTACCATCACAGTCATTGGAGCCCCCCCTCTAGCTCTCCTTTCATTTTGCTCTGAATCAAAGGCCCTCCATTCAGGCCCCTGGTCTATTACTTGGTCATCAACAACTAGCCCACAATTACTACAGGTTACTTCTCCACGCTTGTAATCACGGACAATATGTTCGGATTTACATTCCGAACATTCGGTCAACTCTTCAACTACTATTTCTGCATCTTTTTCGGAGTTAATCATAGGGCTTCAACAACATAAGATTTAGGCATTATAAGCCTTGGGCCGGAGCCTTTAAATTCAACAAAAGAAAACAAGGTGGAACACAATTTTTTGAGCAAGTTATTTATCATACCCACACGACCTACCTGATTGATGACAAGGGTAAGAGATCCTATCCACGATTACATCGATTTGAGTTCGGTGGAGGTCAAACTAGTAGACACTCCAGCCTATCAGAGACTTCGGTGGATTAAGCAATTAGGTCCTACTAATTTGGTATATCCGGGAGCAAATCATACGAGACATGAACATTGCATGGGCACCAGTCATGTCGTTGGAAAGATGGCTGATTCCGTAGGCCTTGAATCTGGCGATAAACAATTGGCATCAGTGGCAGGATTACTACATGATCTCGGACACACTGCATTTTCACATTTAGGTGATGAGATAGATGGCGTAGAAGATCATGTTATTAGGACTACTAAAATAATTGCGAAGACTGAAATCTCTGACATTTTATCAGAAGAAGGTATTGATTCTAAAGAAGTCAATCAAATAATTATGGGCGAACATAAATTGGGACCATTAGTATCTGGTGATTTAGATGGCGACCGCTTAGATTATTTAGTTCGAGATGCCCATTATACTGGTGTTAGTACTGGTGTTGATATGGGGCGCCTGATAGCAACAATGTCTATGTCAGATTCTAATCTAGTCATAAAAGAAGGAGGTCTTCCAGCTGTTGAAGCTCTTCTTACAGCGCGTTCGACTATGTACCCTACAGTTTACTTCCATCCATTTGTAAGAGGGGCAGAATTAATGTTGGTTAGAGCGACTAATCATGCAATATCTTCAAATCACTTTACAAAAGAAGATTTTATTAATTTTACAGACCATAAGCTTCTTTCAGAACTAGATAAGGCAGGCGGGCTTTCAAAGGAAAT
The DNA here is from genome assembly GCA_029941645.1 of Candidatus Poseidoniia archaeon. Taxonomy (GTDB): domain Archaea; phylum Thermoplasmatota; class Poseidoniia; order MGIII; family CG-Epi1; genus CG-Epi1. The sequence continues at coordinate 15,466 of JAPYSZ010000010.1, read as the reverse complement.
AGAAAATAATTTTGAAAAACGAAATATAGCCAAGAGAGCACTTAGCTTAACTAAAGAACAAGCTGAAAATTCAGGATTAGAAAAATCTAAAAGGGGTCAATATGAAGCGGACATAGCGTCAAAATTAGGCGTAAGTGCTTCCGAAATTTATGTTGATATTCCTCCTCTTCCAGTTGTTCCTGGTCTTAAAGCCAAAATTCTTAAAAATGATGGAAATATTGACTTGGCACGTAACCTTTCTAGGCTTCTATTAGGTTTATATGAAGCACAATTTGATCATTGGAGATGTAGTGTTTATGCCCCTCCTAGAATTAGGAAAGAGGTTGCTTCAGTATCACAATCAGTTCTTGGTATCTAGATGACAAAAACGATAACAAAATTTGTAGAAAAACTAGGTTGGAAAATTAGCAATTATTCTTGGGATGGTAATGCTCATTTGTTTTATGTTGAAGAGCCAGAGGATTTAGAAATCAAATTTGAAGAGCTTCGTTTGGCCTTCAAAAAAGTAAGTGATTTGGGAACTGAAAATGTTTTCCCGATGTTGAAACGAGCAGGAGATGACCTTATCTTAGTTCTTATTCCACAACCGTCTTTTGATTATGTCCGAAGTAAAATGAATTTATATTTACTTTTTGCAACTATATTTTCTACAACATGGGCCGGAGCTCTTTGGTGGGCTTCATATTCAGATGCCTCCGTTCTTGATCAAAGTAGTGTTTGGTTACGCGTACTCATAACTCCTGATGTTTTACTAATGGGTTTCTTGACTTATTCTTTACCATTAATGGCCATACTTGGAGCTCACGAGATGGGTCATTATTATTATGCACGAAAGCATAATCTTGATGCTTCATTGCCTTTCTTTCTTCCCATGCCACCTATGTTGTTCATACTTGGGACTATGGGGGCTTTTATTTCAATAAGGGAACCGATACCTAATCGAAAGGCCTTATTAGATGTTGGAGCTAGTGGCCCTATTGCAGGCCTGTTTGTTGCAATTCCTGTAACACTTCTTGGTTTCTGGCTAACAGAACAAAATGCAGTTCCTACTCCACTTGATTCGGGAGCATCTATGTATCTTGGTTCTTCACTTTTTTGGGAATTTATGTACATACAATTCAGTACATTTCTTACTCCCTCAGGAGATTATCTTTCACATCCTGTTGTTTTGGCAGGGTGGGCAGGTTTCTTTGTAACTGCTCTAAATCTGATGCCTGCAGGTCAATTAGACGGAGGGCACATTGCTCGTGCAGTTCTTGGCCCTAAATCCAATGGCATTTCTTTAGCAGTAATGGTTCTTTTGGTTTTCATGGCATTTTATGGAATTCCTGGATTTTTCCCTCCATATATGGGATGGGCTGTGTATGCAGTTTTAATTTTCTTTTTAGGTACATCACACCCTCCTCCCTCAGAAGAGATATCAAAGCTTGGTAAATCTCGAATAGGTGTAGGGATTCTTACAGGTCTTATTTTAGTTCTTACCTTTATTCCCTCTCCTCTAGTTTTTGGTGAGTCTCAATTTAGTATGGATATAACGGAAGATGAGACTAATTTTATTCCTGTTTTAGGTGAATCTAATAGTACATCTTTGGTTATTTTGAACAATGGTAAGTTTGATGGTTGGGATAATATTACATTAAATTTAGATAAAGTGGAAAATTATACTTTAACTCTCGAGGTTGAATATGTTAATGTTAGTGAGTCTAACAAACAATTTAATTCGTCATCAGTGGATTTTAGCAAATATGTTTATTGGGATGAATCTGGAGAGAATTTAACCTTAAATCTTACATCTAAATCCTATGTTAATTTGACGCTTACCATAACTCCAATAGAGGAACCTACGGTTGGCGAAATTAGCTTTGATTTAAGAATTACAAGTAGAACCGAACGTGTTTATACAAGAACCTTTGTTTTAGTAACAGAGGCATAAAGTTAATGGAAGTCTTTGAGGGTAAAGCATGGATTTCGAGACAAGGTCTGATTGATACTTGTATAGGTGTTGAAGAAGGCAAGATTACAGCTGTTAAAAAAATTCTAAAGGGAGACAAACAAACAGTAGTTGATGGTATTATTTTACCAAGTGCATTGGATATGCACGTTCATTTCAGAGATCCGGGGTATCCTAACAAAGAAGATTGGAAAAGTGGTTCCGAATCTGCAGCATGCGGAGGCGTTACAGCCGTCGTTGATATGCCTAATACGAATCCTTTTACATCAGATGTAGAGACTTTCAACGAAAAGGTTTCGCTAGCCTCTTCTAAATCAGTTGTGGATTTTGGTATTGGCGTAAACGTAGAAGAAGATTTAATCAATAAATCTTGGTTTGATACAATTCCTTCCGCTTTCTGGAAACTTTATCCTTATGGAATAAGCTCTGAACAGTATTTTTCATATGCCAAAGAGGTTTTGGGAAAAACTAAGAAACCATTAGTCATTCACGGTGAACACCCCGATCATATGCATAATGAACCACTGTCTAAACTGTCCGATCATACGCAAAATAGGCTTGTAGCTGAGCCTGAGTGTTTAGCTTCTATGCCTTCTTCACCACATTTGCATGTTGCTCATTTATCAACTCTTGAAGGATTAAATCAGATGCCTGAATTAGCAACCTCAGAGGTTTGTCCACATCATTTACTTTTGAATCTAGATAATTGCCACTCTCTTGATTGTAAAGTTGATCCACCATTAAGAACTACAGCAGACAATTCCGGATTATATGATGCCTTTCGGAAAGGAAAAATACCAATTCTTTCAAGTGATCATGCACCACACACAATAGCAGAGAAAAAATCGGACAATCCACCTTCAGGTCTTCCAGGTGTTGAAACAATGATTCCACTTATGTTAAATGAAGTTTCAGAAGGGCGTCTTGAATTAGGACGTTTAGTAAATGCAATGTCGGAAGCACCAGCTACAAGGCTTGGCTTGAACCGAGGAAAAATATCAGAAGGATTGCCTGCAGATTTAATTGTAGTTAATATGAAGAATTCAAAGCTTATTGATTTGGATAGATTGCATTCTAAATCTAATTGGACTCCTTTCCAAGATTGGGCTGCAATTTTCCCATCTCAAGTTTATAGAAGAGGAGAATTAATTGCCGAAAATGGTGAAATTAAGCATGAAGGAGGGGGACAGAATTTATTTTAGTTATGCATATTCATGCAACGAAACTTTAATACTGTAACGAATCCAGTACATAACAATGAGATACATTTGGCAGTTCTTTGTTCTTATCGCCCTTGGTTTTCTGATTATTTCGATTCCTTCGGAGGCAGGAAGTAATGAGTTTGCAGATGTAGATTTTTATCTTTCAAGAGATTGTATAGGCGAAAATTGTAATCTTGCTATAGAGGAACCAACGAGCAGTAGACCAAAATACTGGGTAGCACAAAATGACCCTCCAGTCCAAAATGAATATTACCCTTTGGCAAGTTGGGAAATGAACATGGGAGGCCCTCTTGAATTAGGAGACTCTTACAGTTACGCAATTTGGGTTGAATCAACAAACGTTCAGGAGATAAATTTCAGAACAACCTTGTTCATAATATGGATTGATGGTGTCGAGTCACGAATGACAAATATATCGGTAGACGAAGTTGGAAAAACCGCACCATTTGGCACAATTCTAAGTGAAAATTATACGGTTGAATTGGAAGGTTCTACACTTGATAAGAGTGATTTTCCAAATGGCGTTCCAGCTTACACTACTTTTGGAATTAAGTTGGAAACTAGTATACGCTGGGCCCCAGACACAGATAATAATACAGCTTGGATTAAGTCTGATACTCCCGATTTTGACTCCTCTTTGACAATAAATTTTAGGCATGTAGATATTACAGATGATTATCTGGGCTATTTTGATAATAACCGCGTAGATGAAATGAATGAAGACTCTTTACTCATAAAAGTAAACGTAACTAATGCCCTTGGTGCAGATAATTTAGACACAAATAGTGCATCTATTGAAATTGCAGGCGTATCTGGTGGTGGAACATTCAAGAATTCAGTCATAGCTAAAGAAAAACATACGTATGCCATGTACATTCAGGGAACTTGGTGGTATCAAGAAGACCAAAATGTAGTCACAGACAGTTATACTATTGAATTTTCCATTAGTGATGTTTATGGTAATACATGGACCTCTAGCTTAAATTACGATCTTATCGTTGATGAATATGGTTTAGATATAGAATTTGAAGAGGGCTATAGTAAAGATGGACAGCTTCCGAAAGGAGGGAAAGTTGATTATGAATTTTTAATTCTAAATCAGGGAAATACTAGAGATATTTTCACAATTGAGATTGATGATTCTGATTTACCATCTAGTTGGGAAGCATCACTTACTTCTCAGTCAGAGCTTGACATTCCAGCTGGCCTGTATAGCTATGTTCAAGTTAGAGTTGAAGCACCAGTCTCTGCACCTGGTGGCAGTAAAGAGAAAGTCACAGTTATTGTCACATCTTCAGGAAATACGAATATTAATCAAGAAATTCGTTTAGAAACTACAGTTCGAACCTACGGAGTCACTTTTCTTTCTCCACCAGATGAAGTAATAATCGATCCCGATGAATTAGATATTGATGGATACTATACTTTTAGTATTAATATTAGAAATACAGGCAGTGATAGAGATACGTACAGAGTAGATGCTACGACAGCAAGAGGTGACTGGACAATTCGTGTTGAAATGGAAGGCAATGAGATATCTGCAATTACTGTAGAGAAGTCCGTATCTGTGAAAATTGATATTGTTTTGAGACCAGTAAATTATGATGATACATTAGGCGAATCAGTTAGTTTTGTTTTGACAGCCGATTCAATTTCGCCAGGCGATGGTTCAGCAACTGTGTCATCTTCAATAATTATGGCTATTCCAGTCGATAAAATATCAGACCTTTCAGTTGACCTAGATGATGTATTAGTTAATGGGAAGCCAATTTCTTTATTGACTGAGTCAGATTTAACTTCAGCAAACCCCATACAAATTCAACTAACAGTTTACAATAATGGAGGAAAAAGCACAGGTTCATTCGGTGTAAAATTATATGAAGGTTCTAGAGTGATTGATGAATATACAGTAATTCAAGGAATTAGAGGTTTTGGTAATGAGCCTGTAATTCTAACTTGGAATAATCCATCTGCAGGATCTAAGACATTGAAAATATATGTAGATTTTGAACAACAAGTTGCTGAATCTAATAGTAATAGATTTGACAATTCACTAACTCTACCCTTGGTGGTTGGTGAAAAATCATCGAGTAGTGGTGGTAGTAGCAACGAAGATGATCCTCTTCTTTATGGCCCTAGCCACTTACTAACAGCTCTTGTGCTGGTAATATTTACTATAATAAATCGTAAGAGGAATTAATTTAATTTCCGTATATCTCAAGAAATTCACCACAAAAAGGGCATGCTTTCCACTCAGCTTTTACGGGTTTTTTACATTCAGCACAAAATTCTTGCTCATCAGAAACAGACTTTGTTTGTCCACTCATACTCTTAAAAATCTGATTTGCCAATGGTACATTTAGGTCCTGTTCTTCGGCAGGCACAGCATCCACATCTTCAAATCCACTCAATTCTTCAGTTCCCTCTTGCCCCAATAATTGGTTTAGAATTTCATGTTCATTATCAATAATTTCGCCTTTTAATTGTCTATTACTCCCATCTAAATTTTCAGGTTCTTTAACATCGGTTTCATAATCATCATCTAAAGGTATTAACCTAGGTAGTATTCTAAATCTCTTTCTTACTTCTCTACCTCTCTGTGTCTTTGTTAGAAGAAAATACAACAATATTAGGGATGCTACTAATATCAAAATAACATAGTTAATCGTCAAATTTTCTATTTGATTTTTAATATATTCGAGTATCCCACCGATATCAGTCACATTGAATTTAGGATAGCAATATATTTATGACTTGGCACTGACAAGATTTTATATCAGGCTTATTTTAGAGTGGAAATACTCTGGAGTCTGATTAACCCTAGTTTTAACGTAGCGGGGTGGGGTAGCTAGGAAATCCCGTCGGGCTCATAACCCGGAGATCGATGGTTCAAATCCATCCCCCGCTACCATTTTTATTAACAATGCTTTCTGGCACTAAGTTGCGTAGAATCTTTGAACATACAGCTGATGCAGGAATTGAGGCCGGGGCTGAAACCTTGTCTGAAGCATTTCATGAAATTAGTTTAGCTTTTACAGAAATTATTACAGGGGGGAAATTACCGAGTAATAAAGATTCATTCGAGTTTCATTTAGAATCTACAGATTTAGATTTATTACTTGTAAATTACCTGTCACATTTGATTTTTCTTTTTGACACAGAGAATTTTATAGTCTCATCGGCTGAAATTGATATCAAAATGGGTGATTGTAATATACTTCATGGGAAATTATATGGAGATTTATATGATGAAACTAAGCATGGTTATGGTGTTGAAGTCAAAGCAGTTTCTTATCACATGTTAGAAATTGTTGTTGGCCCTCCATCACGAATTGTAGTTATTTTAGACCTTTAGAAAGGTCTAAATCTATACATGTTCCTCACAGGTTATGGTTTGGAATGCTATTGCATATAATCACGGTAAAAGAGTAAAGCCAATTTGGGATTCCAAAGGCCTTAGTTTTCTAACATCAGATACCAATTTAGCGATTCCTGAAACATCTGGTCCGCAATTAATATGGGATATGGGTGGAATAATTCGCAATAGACCTGATCCCTTTCCTTTATCTTCTAGTCCAGAAACAGAGACATATGTTGATTTTGGATTGATTTGGGGTGAAGATATTATTGATTTAATCATGGCTGATAGAGGTAAAGTTATTCTTCCTTTAAGAAATTTGCAAGGATTTGATGAATTAGATGCAGCCCTAGCTTATACAGAAGATGTAATTATTGGTATTGATTGGTCTAACACCGTAGAGTCAAAAAGCCATGATTTCACAATAGATATTGTTAAGCTTTTGCAGCAACTTCACCAAAGAGGTCAAACTGATATTTTGATTTATAGTTTATTAGGAGAATACCCCTATATTCCAGCAGGGACTGCAATTAATCTAAATATTAAATTAGCCTATTTATCTGAATCTAAGCCACCTCCACAATGGGCCAAAGGAGTTTTCGTTTTCGAATAGTTTCTATGTTACATATCGGGATTGATGATACAGATTCTGTGAAAGGTGGTTGTACCACGTGGTTAGGAACAGAAATAATTGCCGAACTATCTGAATTTGATCTTATTTGTCACCCTAGATTGGTTAGGCTAAATCCAAATGTTCCTTGGAAGACTAGAGGCAATGGAGCTGTAGCTTTTACTTTTGGTAAAGGAGTTGGCCCCAAACAAAAAATTGGTGTGTTTCAAAATTTAGAAATATTTGTTTTTGAAAAAGGGATAGATATTAAATACGATAAAAACGAAGTTATTGAACGAATATCAAAATTAGTTTCAAAACATTCTCATCCTGATTCTCAGCCTGGCGTGGTTATTTCAGATTCATTTCTTCCTGAAGGTTTGTATTGGCAAGGCGTGACTAGTATAGTATCCAAAGAAATGCTTTCAGATGCTATTGTGGGCACTTCCACTTTTGGTCTAAGGGGCTCTAGAGGTATTTGCGGGGCCGCGTGCTCTTTAGCTTGGTCTGGCAACTCAAATAACATGAATAAAATACCCCATACCTGGGAACTTATTGGATATAGGGCCGAAGATAAATGGGGTACAAATAGAGACATCTCATCCAATACAGTTCAGAATATATCAAATTTAGAGGGTGTATTTTCTTGTAATGATTTAGATGGAAAAGTTGCTATGGTTCCGAATTCGCCTTGTCCAGTTTTATGGGGGTTTAGGGGAATTAAAGCAGAAACTTTGATTGACAATTTCCAGAATTTAGGACCTGAAAAACCAGATCGTTGGCTTTTATACAAAACAAATCAAGCAACAGACGATCATCTTTGTTTTAAAGAAACTTCAGATATCAAAGATGGTGATTGTGTATTGTTAGAGGTTTCCGTTTCTTCAAAATCAACTACGATTAAAGGTGGCCACCGTTTTTTTATGGTAGATGACCAAAATAATCAAACCATAAAGTGTGCGGCATTTGAACCGACTAAGAATTTCAGACATACCATTGATGAATTGGATGTTGGAGATTCTCTAATTATTTGTGGGAGTGTCAAAAACAAGACAGTCAATTTGGAAAAAATAAAAATTGTTGAATTAGTTCCTCGTTTTTCAAAGCCTAGTAATCCAGTTTGTAAATGTGGTAAAAGAACACATTCTTCCGGTAAGGATTCTTATTATCGTTGTAATGATTGTGGCGAAAAATATGATAGACCTCCTCCAATCGAAATTAAATCGGGTTTAGAGTTAAAATGGTATGAGCCTCCAGCTTCAGCTCGAAGGCATCTTTCAACACCTATTTCTTTAATGGGTTAACAAATTAAGGGGCCCTATTATCAAAACTTAATAGATGATTAATACTAACGATTCTCGATTGCCATATTTGGCCTTAATAGTTGGTATGTTTGCTATTTCTACTTCTGCGATTTTAATACGTTGGACATCAGATGAGACTGAGCCATTAGTTATCGGTTCATATCGTCAAACTTTTGCTACTCTTCTTTTTGTACCTTTTTTAATTAAAGATAAGGCACAAGAGCTATCTTCTCTTCCTCGGGCCCGTATAACTGAGATGGTAGTAATAGGGATTCTATTAGGGGCCCATTTTGGTTTCTTTATATCTTCTGTTAAGGCTACGTCAGTTGCAGCATCAGTATTACTTGGTACATGTCACATAGTTTATGTTGCAATTATAGGTTGGATATTATTTGGTGAAGGCCTCACACGTAAGGGGATAATTGGAACATGTTTAGCTTTATCAGGAATACTAATTCTTTTTTGGGGAGATTTAGTTCAAGATCCAGGTAATTTTGATGGTAATGTTTTAGCATTTATTTCCGGGATTCTAGCTGGGTTTTATTATCTAGGCGGGCGTAAGCTTCGTAAAGAAATCAGCTTGCCAACGTATGCACTAGTTGTTTACTTGTCTAGTGCTATAACTATGTGGATTGTAGTTATAGTTCAAGATTTAGAATATTTAAATATTCCTAATTCTGATTTTCAGCTTTTCTTTTTAATGGCCTTAGTACCAACTTTATTAGGTCATACAATGCAAAATTGGGCGCTTGCATTTTTACCAGCGTATGTTGTTTCAATAACTTTACTCACGGAACCAGTTGGTTCTGGGATTCTTGCTTGGCATTTTTTTGAGGAGGTTCCTAGTATAGGAGTTTTCATTGGAGGATTAATTGTTCTTTTTGGAGTTTGTATGGTGGCTTTATCGGAAAAAGAATCTAATTTATAAGGTCACTTTTTAATCTTTCAAACTCTTGATTGGTAAGGATTCCACTTTTTCTTAGATTATCCAATTCTTTCAATCGATTAATTTTTTCATCTTTTATATTATGTTGAACTTTTTGGGGCTTTGTTTTTTCTTTTTTAATTTTTTTTAAGGTTTGTTTTTTATTCTTAATATCTTCTTTCCTTTGATTTCTTTGTGCTAGTTCTTTCAGAATTATAGTAGCCCTTTCAAGTTCTTCTACGCCTGAAACTTTAGCCAGAGCTTCATAGGCTTCATTTTTTTTCTTTTTGCGAACGATACGTCTCTTAACGGTCATTCTTATTTTCTTCAGATACAAACAGATAAATAAGTATTGGAGTCGTGTTAAACGTTTAAAACACCCATCCGTTGTCAAATCATGTCTGATATAACACTCTTGGGTGGTGAAGAATTGAAGATGAAGTTAAGGCCCCATATGTTTTCTTTCTTTAGTCTTTACATTATTTTCTTTTTGCTACTTGTTTGGTCATATATCATACATGACTTTTTTGCACAGGATAAATTT
>JAPYSZ010000010.1:0-5451 GCA_029941645.1 Candidatus Poseidoniia archaeon | reverse complement strand
TCATTGACTGCAGGTGTTGCACTCCTAGGTTTATTCTCAGTCGAGTTTTATCGTCGTTCATTTACATATTTTCTCACGGATAATCGTATTGTCCTAAAGAGCAATTTCTTGATGAATCGTAGCGAGCGCCAAGTCCGCTATAATCATATTGAGGATATAAAATTGGAGCAGGGAATTATTGGAAGTATAATTGGTTATGGAACAGTTTTACCTTTGACTGGATCTGGTTTGGGGACAGGAACGGATGAATCAATGGTAGTTGCAGGTTCGGGAGCTGAACTTAAAGGATTAGGAAGTCTAGGTATAGCTGCAGGTTCTCGTAGTTCTTCTAAGAGAACTCGCCATAATCCACATGACTGTCTGTTTGGCGTTCCATCACCTGATAAAGTTAGGGATTTGATAACTGAGAATATTCAGGCAGATACTGGTGTCGAACATTTAAAGAATATTAAAGAACTTTTGAGTCAAAAAGAAGAAGACGAAGAGTAATTACGCCGTTTCTACTCTTATTCCGGCTTCTTTAAGCATGCTTAATGATAGGTTAAAATCATCCATCCATCTTTCAGGTATATCTGTATTTTCCGGATAAACAACAGATAAAATTCCTGCTTGAATAAGTGATCTCGCACATCTAGTACAAGGCGGCCATGTCACATATGCAGTACATCCTTTTAGAGACATTCCAATTCTTGCAGCGTGCATTATTGCGTTTTCTTCAGCATGACAAATTAATGGATACTTAATTTCACGATTATTTAATCTTTCATTATTGTCTTCAATTCCTCTTGGTAATCCATTAAACCCGGTACTTCTTATTTCACGGTCAGGACCTACAACTACACACCCAACTTGTGTTGATGGATCTTTACTCCATTCCGAGATATGTGTTGCTAGTTTTAGGAATCGAGCATCCCATTTAGTCATTAATCTATATTCTATAAGGGCCCCATATAGGTATCTACGTTTTTTGTATTTCTGTACAAATTATGCATCCACATTTATTTTTTCTAGCTTGGCACCATTGTCTTCCATAGAAAATTATTTGCAAATGTAGTTTATTCCATAATTTCTCCTCAAAGATTCGTTTGAGGTCTTTTTCAGTTGTTACCACATTTTTTCCACTAGATAATCCCCATCTAAAGGCAAGTCTGTGAATATGTGTGTCAACTGGAAAAGCAAGTTTATTGAAAGCTTGAGACATTATTACTGAAGCAGTTTTGTGACCAACTCCAGCTAACTTTTCTAATTCTTCAAAAGTATTGGGGACTTCTCCATTATGGTTTTCTAATAATTGCTTCGACATTTTTTTTATGTTCTTAGCCTTTGTTGGTGCAAGTCCAATTTCTCTAATAATTTCTTTAATTTCATCTAACTCTAATTTATTCATTTCTTTAGCGGTATTCGCTATTTGAAATAATTTAGGTGTTATTTCATTTACTTTTTTATCTGTGCTTTGTGCGCTTAGCATCACTGCTACTAGAAAAGTAAAATTATTTTTGTGATTTAGAGGAATATCAGTTTCAGGATATAAATCTTCCAAAGTTGAAGTTATAAATTTAACTTTGTCAGCAAGTTTCAATTTACTCTCCTAGCGACCTTTAAACTCGGGTTTTCTCTTTTCTATAAAGGCCGTAATCCCTTCTTTTCCGTCTTCAGAATTGGCGCATTCTATGAACATTTCACGTTCAAGTTTCAATCCTTCTTCTAGATTCATATGAGATACTGCTTTTATGCTCTTTTTTGCACGTTCAATAGCATATGGTGATTTGTCAGCAATGGTATTCGCAATTTCCATTGTTTTTGTTTCTAATTCCTCAGCCGAATAAATGAAATTTATGATTCCGTAGTTACAGGCTTCTTCTGCAGTTATCATCCTTCCTGTTAGAATCATTTCCATTGCTCTACCTTCTCCTATTAATCGTGTAAGTCTTTGAGTTCCTCCAGCACCAGGTATTATTCCCAGATTTATCTCTGGTTGTCCTAATTTTGATCTATCACTTGCAATTCTCAAATCACAAGCCATTGCAATCTCTAAACCTCCACCAAGGCAAAATCCATCAATCATTGCAATTACTGGCTTTGATAAATTTGAAATTATTTTCGTTACTATCCAATCTTTTTCTAAAACTTCTTGATTACTCATGTCTCTTTTCAAAAATTCTTTGATATCGGCACCAGCAATGAATGCCTTTCCAGGAGCACCAGTAAGTATAATGACAGAAATACCTGAGTCTTTTCCTAAATCCGTAAATGCATTAGCTAACTCTAATCTTGTTTTGGAATTAATACTATTCATTTGTTCAGGGCGATTTACAGTAACAACTGCAATCTTTCCGGTCTTTTCTATGAGTAAGTTTGCCATATTCAATTCATCTGGTGTCTTTTATTGAAGTTTTGTTTATTCATCAACAGTTCCACATGATGGGCAAGTTTTGTCATCAGTTATTTCAAACATAGAACCACATGCACCACATAAGAATTCACCATCCATCTCGGTAAAATTTGAGGGATTGGCTTCGCCACCAGTTATTATTTCATCTCCTGCTTTATTCTTTAAGAAATAAAATCCAGCACCACCCAATGCTATTACTCCTATAACTCCCATTCCAATAAATAACGGATTGTTCGAACTTTCGGAATCTTCTTCTATTACTGTTGCAGGTTCCTCAGCTTCAAGGACAATAAATCTGGTTTCAGGTTCTGATTCAAAATTCATTCTATCTACGGCCACTACAGAATAATAATATTTGTAACCCATCTCAACTCTTGAATCTCGATGTGAAAGATATAGATCTCCCGCATCTAGACTGCCAATAACTGTTCCAGTTTCATTCTCATCGGTTGAACGATATATTCTATATCCTGATAAATCTTGTGATTGTGAAGACATAAAAGAAACAACAATATCAGTAGTTCCATTTTCTCCATCTTTAGTATCTTTAATTTCTAAATTTCTAATTTTTTGAGGTGCATCTCTATCGACAATAATATCTTGGTAACTTTCGTTAATTAGATGGTTTCCAGCTAAATCATAGGCTACAATTTTGAAATAATAGTGGAATTGATTGTTTAAAGAAACCGATATAGGCAAGTCAGATACTACATATTCACCATATTTATCCCATGCAATAGGAGTTACTTCCTGATTTTCTCTTACTACTGAATAATACAAAGTTAAGTTCACAGTGTCCTCTAATACATCAAGGTTAATTTCAATTTCTTCAGCATCCGTCAATTTTTGTATTTCTTGAATATTAGTCTTTGGAGCAATAGTATCAACAAGTATTTTTCTACTTATTTCTGAAATGCCTTTGTTACCAGCCTCATCTGAGGTAATTACTCTAAAATTATATTCACCATCAATTGGAACATTGAAACCAATCCATTTAGCTAATGTATTTTCTTCAATAGTAGTCCAATTTTGATTATTTAGCCGATATTGAACCTCGTATCCTGTTATGTTTGGATGGTTTGCAGTCCATTCAAATTCTATGTAGTCTAAATTTGTAACATTGCCAGTAACTCGAAGTTCAATGTTTGCATATGGTGCTGAAAGATCAACAATTGTTTGTGTATCATATTTATCTTCTTTATTTTCTACAAGTCCTTCATTGTCTCCCCCGACAGATCTAAAGCGATATCGATATCCGTCTAAACCATCTGTAAAAATAGCGGAACTTTGTTCAGAAGAAAAGTTTTGCCACACATTCCATTCTCCCCAAGTTTCACCATTTGTTCCATTATCATCTTTATATTCTATAATGAAATATTTGGTATCATTACCCATTACTTCATCGCTTTTGTACCAGGCTTCTATAAACCATCGAATTTCAAAAGATGAATTATTTATGAGTGGATCTGATTCAGCGTAGGTTCCCGGAGGTAATGTATCTTGAATGATGTACATTCTAGCTTTAACCATCGTCCACAAACTCATTTCCTCAGTTGAGTTCATTGATGTCACAGAAATATTTAATTCACCAACTGAAAATTCGGTCACAGATGGGTTGAGAGCAATAATTAGCTCGATAGTCACTTCTTCATCAAATTCAGCGTGTATAAATGAGTCATAATCTACTATTGAGAAGTTTACTGTATCATTTAGTGTTACATTAATTTCATACGAATCTTCTATGTTACCTCTGTTGTAGAGCCATATTTCGAATTTGTATGTCCATTCTTGGTCACAACAGGCTTCATCTTCAGATATGGATTTATCTACTATTGGCGCTACCAATTCGAAAGCATATACGGGCAGTACCTCAAGTTTGAGGGAGACATACTCAGGTTGGAATCCCCAGGCAGAGGATTTAGGAGTTACACTTACCAGTTCTTCATCAAACCACTGTGTATTGCCAGTTTCTCTGACCACGGATGCCAAAACGTTCTTCCCCTCTTTCAATAAGCTTGTATTGAATTTGATTTCCTCGTTCCAATATCTAGCGTTGTGACCTTGCCCCCATCCCATGTCATTAAATATTTCATGTCCATTCAGGTAGTATGTCCCATAGTTATTCGCAGCCATATTCAGGCTGAGGGTGTCATTTTCGTAATCACTAAGATCATCAATGTAAAAAACGTGTCTAAAATAAGCATAATTGTTTCCTGTCCATTCGGTATTGTAATCAATACTACCTAGATCACTGTCTCCAAATGGAGCAGGGGCCAACGTCCAATTTGAATCAGGTTCAAAATCATTTTCGGTCCAAGTCGTGTTATCGGCCTCGTAGAGTCTGCTTCCTGTTGAATTCACCCATTTCCATTCTGTTTCATTGTCACGTCCACTTTGAACGATCATATCTGCTATTTCGCCATGATATTGTGACAGAGCGGTTAGTGTTAATTCATAAACTCCCGAATAGGTTCCGTTATCAGGTATTATTTCAAGCTTAACTGTACCCGTTTCACCTGGAGCGAGATTAATGACGTTCGGGACGAATTCTACATCCCAGTCATTGAACGCCCCAAATAATTGAAAAGTGTAATTATCGTCCACGTCACCTTCGTTGGATATGGTTATATTGTAAGTTAAGAGTTCGCTGGTGTTGCCTACAAGGTAATCGTCAGCCACTGAAAAATTGTAGGCGTAATATCCTACATGTATGAATCTTGTTAGGCTTTCATTTAGAATTTTTGCAGTTACGTTGAATTCACCTAGTCTATCAGGTGTCCATTCAACTCCCCACTCAAAAGTTTTATTGTTTTCTATTTCAATGGTTTGATTCGCAAATTGCACCCCTTCTATTTCCAGAGTCACGTTCAGATCGGTCACATTGGTTTCTTCATTGTTGAAGAAATCAATTCCAAATACTAGATTATCGCCAAGAACAATGGGATTCTCTTTCCATGCCTGAACATTCACCACAAGCTCGACATCAAGCCACTGTTCGCCATCACCACCACCCCAGGTACTATCTATCCCCAGTATGGCAAGTACATTTTCCCCCTCGA
>JAPYSZ010000009.1 GCA_029941645.1 Candidatus Poseidoniia archaeon | reverse complement strand
GCAAAACCAAAAGCCTCTGCAAAAAGCACAGTACCAAAGAAGAAGGCTGAGAAACCGGCCAAACGAATAATCTGCCCTAACTGATAAAGCTCATCACTATGCCTATATTTCACAACTAAGAAGTGTCCCAAAAGGAAGTAGAAGAAACCATAGCCAAGATCTCCTATCATTAATCCAAAAAACAGAGGATAACCAAAGAAAAGAAGTGTGGATGGATCTAATTCTCTATGATCTGGTGTACTATATAATTTAGTAAAGAATTCAAACGGTTTAACTGCCTTAGGATTGTCTAATTTAACCGGAGGAACTGCATCTGAGGACTCAAATTGGATATCCAAATTTATTCCTTCTAATGAATTTTTCAAATCATCCGATTCCTTAACAGGAATCCAACCATCTAAAACAAAAGCATTCTTGCTTAAAGCTAATTTAAGTGGTAAACTTGATTTTTCAGATTGTGCCGCAAAGTGCTCTTCAGCTACTACTAACCATTGACCATGACGATTGCTCAAGGCTTCCAATTCATGTCCTGTGGCTTCAATCTCACTTTCCAAATTCTGCATATCTGATTTTAACGCAGATATTCCTTTACTTATTGGACCCTCTCCGGAAGGAGGATCAATGCTTTTGAATCCTAATTTTATCATTTTTTGTTCGACTTCTTCTCTGTCCTCTACTGGAACAAATACAACAATCATATCATCATCTCGAAAGACTTCCCCATTTTCCACTGAAAATTCTGGATTAGATGAAAGAATACCTGTCAAAACGTTCAAACTTTTAAACCCTGAAAAATATTCAAGATTTATATCAAAGGATTCAAACATTTCCATCAATTCAAGCCGATTTGTTCCATCCTTTAATTTCTGAATGGAACTCCTGTTATTATTGTATATTTCTACTATGTTTTTCTCCAAATCATCTAATTTTTCAAAAACATCAGACTCAACCGAATCAGCATTTTTTACATCTGCTGGAGAACCTGCATCAACCTCAAGGATTTTGATTAATGAACGTACTCTAACAAGGACTTCTGAAACTCGAGCACCATAATTCAATGTAGTGCCTGTCGAGAACCCCTCATCCTCTCCTGCATAATTTTCAACATGCACCAAACGAGTTTTTGATAAAACATTAGATACTTGAGATAAATCGTCATTCAAACCACAAATAACAACCTTAGTCATTGGTTCAGGTTTAAGCATTTACATAGACTCCAAAAACTTCTTAACAAAAGTTTCGGCTGAATTACTACTTTTGTCCTGAGATACGGCCTGCATCTTTTCAATAGAAACCATTCCGTCCTTCAAAACTTTATCTTTATTCTTAGATATGTCCGTCTTGGCTTTATCTAAATCTTTAGAAGCTTTAGACTCTGCCTTTTTCCTTGCATCGACAATAATTGAAAGAGATTCTTTATCACCTTCACGAAGTGCTAGAGTGCGCTCTTTTTCTGCATCTTCTACAGACTGTTCAGCTGCAGTTTCAGCTCGCTTAATCTTAACCAATAAATCGTTGCGTGACATGTCTAAAATAACGACTCTTTACCAGTACAAAAGCCCTATAAATAAACAAGGTCACCCCACCTTATATTTCTAACTAAAATAAGTCCTAAATAGCATGTAATATTAAATCCCCTAGTCTGGTAACAAAACCTCGGGCCCGTGGCTTAGTCTGGTTAGAGCACCCGACTGATAATCGGGAGGTCGCCGGTTCAAATCCGGTCGGGCCCACCAAATTATTCTAACTTTCTACGGTTTCGATAATTTAAACCAATGATAGCTACTGACAAATCAAAATTCATAAGAATAATTTATAAATGATATAACTGATAGCCCCACTAACTAGAAACCAAAACAATCGATATAACCCAAATCTAAGAATAAGTCGAGCAAAGAATCCTGAAGCTGACACATTATCTTTAGGTTCTGCGTCCGCATTGGCAAACGGATCCTTGTCCTTAACATCAAGCCTAGCCATACTAATGCATTGTAGATAATCAAATTAAATATTATGGTTAAGGACATAAGCATATTAATTCCGTCTTGTTCTAACAAATATGAGTTCACAACCGGATAATGAACCGATACTGAATTATGAAGTAGGTAGTAAAGAGAGAGAAAATTTAGAAAAAGAAATTACCTCACAATTATCTGAAATAATAGACATCCCTTGTATAATAAATGGTGAAGAAATTTACACAAAAAATACCGTAACTCAAGTGGTACCACACAATCACAAACATGTTTTGGCTAATGTACATCTTGCAGGACAAAACGAAATGGAAAATGCCTGTAATGCAGCTGTAAGTGCACAGAAAGCATGGATTGAATTGGGGTTAGAAGAACGATCGAAAATTTTTGAGAAATGCGCTGACTTGCTTGCCACTAGTTGGAGAATGAAAGTAAATGCTTCGACTATGTTAAATCAAAGTAAAACTGTATTTCAAGCTGAAATTGATGCGGCATGTGAATTAATTGATTTCTGGAGATTTAATTCATATTACGCAAAGAATTTTCATGATGAGTTACAACCATTAGTTTCACCTGAAGGAATGGTTAATACAACTGAAATAAGACCTCTAGAGGGGTTTGTATTAGCTATAACTCCATTTAATTTTACTAGCATAGCTGGAAATTTACCAAGTGCACCTGCTCTTGTCGGTTGTACTGCTGTTTGGAAACCAAGTAGAAATTCATATTATTCAAATTATATGATTATGAAACTAATGATGGAAGCTGGATTACCTCCAGGTGTTATAAATTTCCTACCTGGATCTGGAGCAAAAATAACTGAAACAGCCTTGTCAAACCCAGCTTTTGCAGGAGTTCATTTCACAGGTTCTACCGGAGTTTTCCAAGGATTATGGCAAAGAATTGCAGAAGCTTTGCCAAATCTCAAAAGTTATCCGCGAATAGTAGGTGAAACTGGCGGTAAAGATTTTATTGTGGCCCACTCAGATTGTGATGAAAAAAGTCTGTTAGTAGCACTTCTCAGAGGGTCCTTCGAATATCAAGGTCAAAAATGTTCAGCTTCAAGTAGAGCATACATTCCCAATTCTGTATGGAATTCAATAAAGGATAATTTAGTTGTAGAAATAGAAAAAATTAGGATGGGTGATTGTAACGACTTTACCAATTTTATGACTTCAGTGATTGATAAGAGAGCATTTGATAAAATAACAGGATATATTGAGCGAGCTAAATCAAATAGAGATTGCAAAATAATTACAGGAGGAGGAAGTAATGAAGAAACTGGTTGGTTCATTGAGCCGACCATTATTGTCACAAAAAATCCAAAGTCGGAATCCATGGTTGAAGAAATTTTTGGACCTGTGTTGACCGTTTATGTCTATGACAATGATAAATTCGAAGAAACACTAAAACTCTGTGATGAGGCTTCACCATATGCACTGACAGGAGCTATATTTGCAAAGTCTGAAGAAAATATTCAGAAAGCATATAATGCTCTTAGATTTACAGCAGGGAATTTCTATATTAATGATAAGCCAACAGGAGCTGTGGTTGCACAACAACCCTTTGGAGGTGCTAGAGCCTCAGGAACCAATGATAAGGCAGGAGGACCTCTGAATCTTCTTAGATGGATATCTCCACGCTCCGTCAAACGCACCGATATGGAAATACATGATTGGACCTATCCTTTTATGAAGAAATAAATCAGAATACTAACTTTCATAAACAATAGATGATTCATATATATTGTTAAATATTAAACCAACGAGTCTTGCCAAATCAGGCTGATTCATCCACATACCTAATAGCGTATTATTAGAGTCTGGAACATCCAGACCTCCGACACAAAATTCATTTTCATCAATCAATATTACGCCCGCAGGAGGGATATATGAAGAAAGACGTATCTCAAAAAGACCTTCTAAACGGGACAAATCAAGATTTGTTTCCTTATTTGGAAAAAGTAGTCTAACTTTAACACCACGCCCACTAGCATCTGAAAAAGCTCGACATACATTTCTAGGCATTTCCGAAGGAAGAATCGAAGCAATCACATCAATTGTAGATTCAGCCCTCGCACACATTGAAACGACCTGAGAAAATATTTCCATATCCTTAACCGTTAACGTTTCTAAATAATCAATTTTTTTAGATTGATATAATTTGTATAAGTCCGATTCCGCCTCTTGAGCTGCGCTTTCTATTTCTTTTAATCTTTTCTCAGCTATTTCTCTAGGATCTATAGGATAATAGGACTTAGGATGTGTATTGCCTTCTACAACAATACCTTCAGATAATAAATTATCTATAACACCATATATTTTGGACCTAGAAAAATTTATTGAGCGGCTAATTTCTCCCACAGTACATTCTTTTGAAATTAGAATTACATGATAAATAAGTGCTTCATCATTTGTAAATCCTAATTTTTTGAGAGTATTGATTTGATCTTCAAACTCACCTTTTTGGTATTGTTTGACTCGGCTCATGTAATATTATTTAATAGTTAGTATATAAATGTTTCATATTTTAAAAATTTAGTCCTAGTTTTATATAGTAAGACTGCTTGTATCTATGATTAAAATGACTGAGATTGTTATTTGCGGATATGCTCGCTCTGCTTTTACTCCTGCTAAAAAAGGACAACTATGCAAAACTAGACCTGATGATTTGGCTGCTAAAGTAATTAAAGGATTAATAGAAAAAAGTAAAATAAATACTGCGGATGTTGAAGATCTCGTTCTAGGGTGTGCATTTCCCGAAGCTGAACAAGGAATGAATTTGGCGCGTAATGTAGTCTTCCTATCTGGATTACCTAACAGTGTTGGTGGTGTAACTGTCAACCGATTCTGTGCATCTTCCATGCAAGCTATTCACCAAGCTGCTGGAGCCATAAATTCTGGATCTGGAGAATTATTTATTGCTGGAGGTGTTGAATCAATGAGTAGAGTTCCGATGCCTGGCTTCAACCCCATGCTCAATCCAAGCCTTGTAGACATGGATGCCTACATAGGAATGGGACATACAGCAGAAAATCTAGCTGAAAAACATTCAATATCCCGAGAAAAACAAGAACAAATGGCCCTAGAAAGCCATCAAAAAGCCTCCAATGCAATGAGTGAAGGGAAATTCAAAGAAGAAATTATTACAGTAGATGGCGTAAATGAAGATGGCTGTGTAAGGCCTGAAACAACATTGGAATCAATGGCGCTTTTGAAACCCGCCTTCGATAAAGATGGTACCGTTACAGCTGGAACCTCTTCACCACTAACAGACGGTGCTGCTGCAGTTATTGTTTGTTCAAAAGAATATGCAGTTTCAAATAATTTGGAAATTATGGCATATATCAGAGGAATGGCAATCTCTGGTTGTAATCCCGAAATAATGGGAATAGGACCCGTATTATCATCTCAAAAAGCATTGAAAAGAGCAGGTCTAGAACTTAAGGACATAGATATTATTGAAATGAATGAAGCTTTTGCAGCACAAAGTCTAGCTTGTATAGATAAATTAGGAATTGATACCTCTAAACTGAATATGCATGGAGGTGCTATAGCCATGGGGCACCCGTTAGGAGCTAGTGGTGCTCGAATAACTGGAAAAGCAGCAGCATTACTCCAAAACAGTGATGCCAGATATGCTCTATCTACAATGTGCGTTGGTGGCGGTCAAGGATGCGCAACTGTGCTTGAAAGAGGATAAATGGATATTGAAAAAGTTGCTGTAATTGGAGCTGGTGTTATGGGTAGTGGAATTGCAGCCCATGTAGCAAACGCAGGCCTGCCAGTAACTTTACTAGATATTGTACCAAACGGTGCAAGAAATCGGAATATAATTACGGAGACTGCAGTAAAAAATATGCTGAAACCGGTGAAACTTGGTAGTCCGACACCCTTGATGCACCGAGATAATGCAAAATTTATTACAACTGGAAATATAGAGGATCATCTTGATTTAATCAATGATGCCGATCTAATAATTGAAGTAGTATTAGAAAAAATAAAAATAAAACATGATGTGTTTAAGAAAATAGATAAAAATAGAAAAAAAAACTCTATTATAACTTCGAATACATCAACTATTCCAAGAAAACAATTAGTAGAAGGGATGCCAAAATCATTTGCTGAAGATTTCATCATCACTCATTTCTTTAACCCACCAAGATACCTCCGCTTACTAGAGATTGTAGCGGGCAAAGAAGTAAGTAAAAAGAAAATAAATGCTGTCTCTGAATTTTGTGATAAAAAACTAGGCAAAGAAGTTGTAATCTGTAATGACACTCCTGGTTTCATTGGAAATAGAATAGGAACTTACTGGACTTTAATTGGAATGGTTGAGGCTGTGAAGTTAGGTCTTACTGTAGAAGAAGCAGATGCGATAATGGGAAGACCCATTGGCGCTCCTAAAACTGGAATATTTGGATTAGGAGATGTTGTAGGTCTAGATTTGATACCGCACGTAACAGAAAGTATGTCTTCAAATCTTCCTGAAAATGACATGTATAATATAGGTGTAAAAGAACAGGAAAAACTAGGTATAGAGAAAATCTTATCTGAAATGATTTCAGATGGCTATACTGGTAGAAAAGGTAAAGGTGGATTTTATCGTTTAAATTCCGATTCAGGCAAGAAAATTAAAGAATCTAGAAACCTAAAAACAGGAAAATATTCTAAATCATCTCGAAAAGTCGGACTTAAAAGCGTCAAAGCAGGAAAGAAAGGATTGAGAGCTCTAGTTGAATACAACGATAAAGGAGGTGTGTATGCATGGAGAGTCCTCTCCAAGACACTTAGCTATGCCGCTTCATTAGTACCTGAGATAACAGGTAACATTGTAAATGTTGATCTAGCTATGAAAAACGGATTCCTTTGGAAGAAAGGACCCTTTGAGATGCTGGATGATCTTGGACCTTCATGGTTTGTATCAAGAATATCAGAAGAAGGAATGAAAGTTCCAGAATTATTGGAAAAAGTCGCTGAGGGTAATTTCTATGAGGAAAAAGGAAAGGACGTTCTCTATTTCGGAATTGACGGAAAATATAGCAAGATTAAGAAACCGGAAGGATATCTCACGGCTACAGATGTGAAACGCGGACAAAAACCAATATTCAGAAATCCCTCTGCTAGTTTATGGGATATGGGAGACCAAATCATTCTAGCAGAATTCCACAGTAAGATGAATTCTATGGATCCGCTAATTATGGAAGCATTAAGTGAAGCTGCGGATCAATGCGAATCTGGAAATTACAGCGGAGTTGTAATTGGAAACGATGGGAGCAACTTCTCGGCCGGGGCCAATTTAGGATTATCAAGTTTTGTTGCTAATGTAGGAGCTTGGGAAGAAGCTGAAAAGTTTGTGTTTGGAGGACAAATGGCATTCATGATGCTAAAGCATGGGAATTTCCCAGTAGTGGGAGCCTCTTCAGGGTTGGCAATCGGAGGTGGATGCGAGGTCTTACTCGCCTGTGATGCAGTACAAGCTCATTCAGAAAGCTACATTGGATTAGTCGAAGTTGGTGTTGGTCTTGTTCCTGCTTGGGGTGGCTGCAAAGAAATGATTACCAGATGGAATAACGACCCCAAACAACCAAGAGGACCAATGGCAACAATTATGAAAATATTTCAGAATGTTGGTACTGCAAAAGTAGCGACAAGTGCGCAAGAAGCAAAAGAATTGCACTTCCTAGGAAAAGATGATGAAATAACCATGAACCGTGCACGTGTCCTGTATGGGGCTAAATCCAAATGTCTCGAAATGATAGAGAATTATGAAGCACCACTGCCTAATGAGCACTGCCTACCAGGTCCCTCAGGCAAAGCTACACTAGATCTGGCGGTTGATGATTTAGTAAAAGCAGGTCATGCAACACCACACGATATAATTGTTACCAAAGAATTGTCACACATCTTGAGTGGCGGAGACACCGATCCAACTGATACAGTATCTGATGATAAAATACTTGAGATGGAAAGAAAAAGTATAATCAAACTAATGAAAACTGAAGGAACAATGGATCGTATCGAACATATGCTAACAACCGGAAAACCACTGAGGAATTAAGATGGTCCAATACAAATCTCCGAACCGAGAATATGAATTCATCTTACGTGAGGTACTGAATATGGAAAAAGAGTTGGCGGGGTATGAAGGATACGAAGAAGCAACTTGGGACATAATCGAAATGATTAGTGACCAATTTGGAAAAATGGCAGAAGAATATTGGCTCCCTTCAAATAAGGACGGAGATGTGATAGGAGCTAAATTCGATAATGGAAACGTTACCGTACCACCAAGTATGAAGAAGGCTACAGACATATTAATTGAATCTGGCCTGACTTCCCTGTTTGGACATCAGAAATATGGTGGAATGGAATTTCCAAATGTACTTAGTGTTTTTTCTGATGAAATCTCATGCGCAAGTAACATGTCTCTAGGAATCTATCTGGGACTTACGAAAGGAGCCTATAACTGCATATATAGCCACGGAAGCGAAGAATTGAAAGATACTTACCTCCCAAGATTCCTGACAGGAGAATGGTTTGGAACCATGTGTTTGACCGAAGCACACTCTGGAACCGACTTGGGACTTATTCGAACCTCAGCTAAACCCGTAGGTGATTCCTATAATTTAAACGGACAGAAAATATTCATTTCGTGCGGAGAACACGATCTGTCAGAGAATATCATACATTTGGTTCTCGCAAGACTGCCTGATGCACCAAAGGGAGTCAAAGGAATCAGTCTGTTTGTAGTTCCAAAATTCCTAGTCAATAACGATGGAACATTAGGAGCAAGAAATAAGGTAAAATGTGTATCAATTGAGGAAAAAATGGGAGTACATGGGTCAGCAACATGTGTTCTAAGTTTTGAAAATGCTGAGGGCTACCTAGTAGGGGAACCACATGACGGCCTTGCAGCTATGTTCTCAATGATGAACACTGAAAGAATTGCTGTAGGCTTACAAGGACTTGGTCAGTCCGAGATTGCATACCAAAATGGACTTGCCTATGCCAAAGATAGGATCCAAGGTCGAGATTTGAAGGAGCCTAGGAATCCAGGTGGTGAGGCTGATCCCCTGATTGTACATCCTGACGTTAGACGAATGCTGATGAAATCGAAATCCTTGATTGATGCTGGTAGAATGCTGGCCTGCTGGACTGCACTCGCAATCGATAAGTCAGAAAAGGATCCGGATGAGAAGGTAAGAAAAGAAACTGGTGACCTAGTAGAATTGATGACGCCTATAGTCAAAGCATTATTGACAGATTACGGAGTTGAGATAACATACGACATGCTACAAGTCCATGGAGGACATGGATACATCAGGGAATATGGCATGGAACAATTCTCCAGGGACGTCAGAATAGCACCAATCTGGGAAGGGACCAATGGAATCCAAGCCTTGGATCTGGCTGGTAGAAAGATGCCACAGCATATGGGACGGCTCTTGAGAAGATTCTTCCATCCAGCACTGGACTTTATAGAGCAAAATAAGGAAGACAGCGATATGAAGGAATTTGTTGTACCTTTTTCAAAAGCATTAAAAGGATTGCAAAAAACAACTCTCTACATGGCTCAAAAGGGTCTTAGCAATCCATATGAAATTGGAGCTGCTGCAACGGACTATCTGAGGCAGTTCGGACTCGTAGCAATGGCCTACATGTGGTTACTAATGCTAAAAGTAGCATTTTCAAAAACAAAAGGTGATGATTACTATGGTCACAAAATTATATTGGCTAGATTTTTCTTTGAAAGAATACTACCCGAAACACTTTCAAGAGCCATAACTATTGGTTCAGGATCAAAAACAATGATGTCAATGCCAGACGATGGTTTCGATAGTATAAGCAAATTTACAGGAGTTGTCTAATTTAATGTCTGAAGATAGTGTCTTCAAAGAAAATCTCTTCAAGGGAAAAAAAGTATTCATAACTGGAGGTGCAACAGGAATGGGTTTGGGATTTGCTCAGGCTTTTCTTAACCATGGGGCTGAAGTTTTTATTGCATCTAGAAAAGAAGATAAACTGAAACAAGCGGCTGAGGAAACTGAAAAGAAATTCGGCAAAAAACTTATCTGGAAAACAATGGACGTCAGAGATAATGAAACTGTAGAAGAAGCCATTGAATTTTTGAATTCTGAATGGGGTGAACTTGACATCCTAGTCAATAACGCTGCAGGGAATTTTGTTGCACCTATAGCATCAATGAGTGAAAATGCTTGGAGGACAGTAGTTGACATTGTTCTAGATGGGACCTTCAGAGTCTCAAAGGCCAGCTATCCATTGCTAAGAAAGGCAAAGAATGGAGCTTCGATCGTTAACATAATTGCAAACTATGCTTGGAATGCAGCACCTTTTGTTGGGCATTCAGGAGCTGCAAAAGCAGGTGTACTAAATCTAACTCGAACCTTAGCACTTGAGTGGGCAAATGACAATATCCGAGTAAATGCAATGTGTCCTGGTGTAGTACTAACTGAAAATGTCAAACAAAATCTGATGCTCGATGAAAAAACAGCTAAAACGTTTGAAGATTATATCCCTATAGGAGGAGTTACAAATCCTGAAAAGATGGCTCAACAAGTCTTGTACCTTTGCTCACCTGCAGCTGATGTCATTACTGGAGATATGCTGATTGCTGATGGTGGACAATGGTTAGTTGGAAACGCATTTTATCAAATGGGGAAGAAATTTCTAGATGAGTGATAAAAACTGGCCAATCACAACCGAAATACCTGTACTATGGGGTGATATGGATTCTTTTGGCCATGTAAACAATATAATTTACCTAAAATGGTGTGAAACATCAAGGATTGAAATGTTCTGTGAAATATGGGAAATTAAAGGATTAAGAATGGAAGACATCCATAAACTGAATGGAATAGGTCCTATTCTGGCTAATTTTAACACAAACTATCGTATACCTGTAGTTTACCCAGACACTATTTATGTGAAAACCAGAATTAAGCATATCGGAAATACTTCATTTGGAATAGAACACCAAATAACCAGTAAAAATAATGGATCTAATATTGTTGCAGAGGCTGATAGCGTCGTAGTCATGATTAATTACAAGACCGGGGAGAAATTCCAAATCGATGATGATAACCGTAAGATGCTAGAATCATTCACTTAGAATGTCCCCGTTTTGCTAATTCCAGACTAACTGAAAAACTACTCTTTTTCTTCAGTATTGGATTCACCATCGGATGAGTCTTCAGATTCTTCATCCTCAGTTGATTCCTCTTCGACTGCAGCCATACTTGATGAAGGCTCAGCTTCACTACTAGGTTCATCCATGCCTCCACCAGAAATGGCCCCGCCAGTCTGATAATAAACATAGAAACCAGCTAATAATAAAATAAGAGCTCCACCAATCAATATTGATGGTAACGTCTTTGAACCGAAGGTTAAAGCATCAACACTCTCTATTTGACTAGATATTTGCTCATCTACTGTTTTATCAGTATAAGCTCCATTCAAAGTTAGAACTATGACTTCATTATCCTGATAATATTGTGCAAGAGCTTGACGTTTAGCACTAGATGCACTCTCATCCTGAGCTTCCTGCGTAAAATTAGCTACAATATCTCTAAGCATTGCTCCATTGAAAAGTGTTGC
Organism: Candidatus Poseidoniia archaeon; assembly: GCA_029941645.1. GTDB lineage: Archaea > Thermoplasmatota > Poseidoniia > MGIII > CG-Epi1 > CG-Epi1. Next base: position 11,302 of record JAPYSZ010000009.1, on the reverse strand, counting down.
AGCAATACTTGGAAGCCCATTTTCATCGTGAAATCTGGCATCAAATATAGTTGGAACAAAAATTTGTATTGAATATTTTTGATCAAGGACCGTTCCTGTTACTGGATCTACCCAAACATCCTCATAGTAATCCATTACTAAACCAGTTCCAAGGGCTGAGTTATAGAGCGAACCTGAATCTCCGGCAATGTTTGTCTTATTAGCATTGAAATGGAAAGCTAATTTTCCATTAACATCAGTTTCACTAATAAATGTGTAATTTTGTATATATGGATTATACATAGCATTTGGCCAAGAACCATTTGCTGCAGGAACCCAACAGGTTCTATCCGTTACACTTATTGTACCACAAGTTGGAGAAAAGAAATTGAAACCATCGCCATCGCCATCGAGATCATAATATCCATCTTCATACTGAAGAGTGGTTCGGCTAACATTATAGGTCACATTAACTAATTCTTGAAAGCTATCTGTGTCTGGATTTTCAATATTATCATTGTCTGCTATATAGGAATCCCAGCATCCATCTGAACTCTGTCGTCCATAATTTGGTGACAACATTGTTCCGTTTTCATCGTATTCATTTTCAAAAATTCTGAGATAACCAAGAACATTAATGTGTGTATCTGTAGAATATTCCTTGTTAACACATCCGGCTCTGAAACCTGTTGCATTATAATAACGGGTTTGGAAAGTTGCTGTGTTAAAACCACCCACGCGACCTTCATACGTTGTTGTAAAATTAAAATTATCTTCTAAATAAAGTAAAGTTGGAACTCCCATATACACTGTAACATTGTAAACTCTATCAACTACCCCTCCAAGATCAGTACCAACGGTATATTCAGCTCTGTAAGAGAACCACATAGGCGCTGAACCTGGTGAACCTAAGCTGTTAAAGCTTTCGAAAGTTTGTTGTAATAATTCTAAATCACTGCCCTCACCAGGTACAAATTCCATCTTTTCATTTTCCCCAGATTCAGCAACACATGTCATCACTTCAAGTCCGTCTAACATTCTCTGGTCTGAACATGTAAAATTATCAGTATAAGCACTATTTACGGGATTATTGAAATTATAGGTTTTTCCAGCCTCTGGAACATTTGTAGGTGTCCAAGCTGGTTGTTTTCCATCAACTTCATAAGTTTTTCGATTTAATAATGAAGGATTGTCTGTTGTATCTGAGATAGTACCTAACCAATCACCTTCCCCATCAATACCATTCTCAGTAAGGCTAAAATTTTGGGAGAGGATTGTATAATCATCACCATCTGGTTTACCAATTAAATTCAGAGTTGCACCACCTCCTTCTTTAGCTTTTGTAGGATCGTATGAACCACTGCCAACATTATCTACAAAAACACCTTCACCGGTTTCAACATCCAAATCAAAAGTTTGAATATCTCCCTCAAAGTAGTAATTAGCATCAAAATCATTAGGAGCAAGTAATCCATTAGGAACCATTACACCCATAACATATGCAGATATAAGCAGAAATACTGCTCCTAAAGCCACAAGGGCCTGTGCTGTCCACTCGGGTAAGTCGTTAACTTTGCTCATTGATTTTCTCCCGTTGTTTTCACGACGAGTTATCGTTCCATAATATGAAACTCTATTTATATTGTAAAATTAAACGTATTTAACCTTTGGTGTATCATTATTATTCAGTTTCTGAGCCTAAATCTTCCAATTTAATTATAAATAATTTGACTTCCTCAACACTCCATTCTGAATAAAATTCACCCAATTGAGACCATGCTTCAGGATCTTCATCTGCCATACGATAAAGATCTACTAATGTAGCCTGAATTTTACCTTCATTATAATTCTTTGAGTAATCAATTAGTCTCTGCATTACCTTTTCTTCATCTACATTGTAACTAGTATTAATATCTAAATCACTAAATTCTAAGTAGTCTCCTAACAAAGTTTGGGGAACATAAAGTATGTACATACCTGAGAAAAACACACTAAATTGGAAAATTAAATATCCCTCGGATGCATGACCAAAAGTAAACCAACCTTCTTCATCCAAATACATTTTTGTGTAATAATAGTAACTTATGAAAGTAGATATAAAGAATGAAGGAACAGATATCAACCAATCTGTAAGACTTATCGAACGGTCTGCATCAGGAACTTGGCCAATAATATTGTATCTTAAACCGTAAATTTCCAAAATCATCCAATACATAAGAAAAATTGCCAAGAAAATCAAAATCAAGCTAACTATAAACCAAATGTAACTCTCTTCAAACATCACAAAAAGAATTATGGTTCCGAAAGCAGTAAGCCAGTAAACACCAATTAGCCAAACACCATGAGTCCATATCTTGTAAAAAAGCTGTTGAAGGCACATAATACAAAGAATTCCAGAAAGAAGCCATACTGGAGTAGATATTAAGTGGAACTCAATTCCAAAGAGTGGAAGTGATATTAATCTACCAATTCCATATTTCATATAACCACAAAAAAGGGATACTGTGAAAGTTAGTGTTGAGAAAACTAACAGTAATGAATCTTCACTTGATCGCTCCAACTTAAACTGACGACCTAACAATCCCATTAATGATTAGTTTGAAAGTTACTACAAATAGATTTTGTGTACATCAAACTTTAATTTTTATCCATAGCCTGTTTTAAAAGATCACCCATAGTTAATGCCTCTCCAGATGATGAAGTTACAGGTATAGATGTAGACTCAACCTTCTCAGTTAATTTAATTTTTAGGTAATTTTCAAGTTTCTTTATCAATTTCTCATTAGGCGTCATATTTCCAGCCTCGACTGAAGTTAAGATAGATTTTTTCTCAGATAGCTTACTTGCTAAAGAACTATGATTAAGTCCAGCTCTTTCTCTAGCTTTACGTACAATAGACCCATAATCTTTTACTAAAACAAATTCGTCTGGTTCTATTTCTTCATAACGGTTTTTCTGCTGGCGCTTTTCAAGTGTTTGTGCGACATATGCACGATGTCCTATGGATTCTCTATAACTTGTTTCAGAACCTAGACTCCCACAAGAATTACAAAGTTGTAGGATAGACCCTGATACTTTTCTTGGCTCAAGAACGGCCGATTCGGCCCCACACATTTCACAAAGCATATTGAATCACAAACGATATATATCTAAGCCAATTAAATGTTTAGTGATTATAAGTGACTCCCGAAGAAAGTGACGGTGACGTCTCAACACCTGACAAAGGTGAAGACTGGAATAAATGGCTTATAGAAGAAACTGAAAGATTTGAGGCTGAAAAACGTCAACTAGAATCTGATGTTTCTCGAATGAAAAGAGAGAATGCTCATCTTAAAGGAGAATTAGCCAGATTAAGAGCTCCACCTCAAGTTATAGGTACAGTTACAGACATATTAGAAGACGGGCGAGTTAGTATAAAATCAAGTAGTGGCCCCGATTTTGTGGTGCATATTTCTGAAGGAATCGACAAAGAAAATTTAGATATTGGAAATAGAGTCGCCCTTCATCGTCAAACTTTGGCAATTCTAGAAACATTACCTTCCACAAAAGATCCGCTAGTTATGGGAGCTGAAATAGATAGTAAACCCCTCGAAAGTTACAAAGATATTGGTGGTTTGGTTGAGGAGATTGATGAACTTAGGAGCACAGTCGAATTACCTATGCTACACCCAAAAAGATTTACAAGAATAGGTGTAGAACCTCCAAAAGGTGTCCTACTTATCGGACCACCCGGCACTGGAAAGACACTGATGGCAAAGGCTGTAGCTAATGCTACAAATGCAACATTTATACGTTTAATTGGAAGTGAATTAGTACAGAAATATATTGGTGAAGGTGCTAGATTAGTAAGAGAACTTTTCCAATTAGCACAAGAAAAATCCCCTAGTATTATCTTTATCGATGAATTAGATGCTGTAGGAGCTAAAAGAATGGATGTTGGAACAACAGGCGATAGAGAAGTCCAAAGAACTCTAATGCAATTACTTGGTGAATTAGATGGATTTACACCAAGAGGTAATGTTTCGATAATGGCTGCTTCAAATAGACCAGATATATTAGATGAGGCATTATTGAGACCAGGTAGATTTGATAGAATTATCAAAATCCCACTACCCGAAGAAGAAGCTAGATTGAAAATAATCAAAATACATACCAGTGGAATGTCTATAGGAAAAGGCATCAATTACAAAAAATTGTCTGAAGAAACCGAAGGACTCTCAGGAGCTGATCTTAGAGCCCTCTGTATAGAAGCTGGAATGAGTGCAATAAAAAACAAAAGAATAAAAATTAATTCCAAGGATTTTAATAAAGCTCTTGATAAAGTTAAGAATCGTTTAAATGAAACTGAAATTTCAGAGCCAGAAGGCGGTCTATACTATTGAGTCAAGATAGGGCAAAAAGAAATGCAGCTGAAGAAGCTGTTAAATTTGTTAAAGATGGAATGATTGTAGGTCTTGGTACTGGATCAACTGCAAAGATTGTAGTTGATTTGATAGGCGAAAAATTATCTAAAGACTTCAAAATTAAGGGAATGCCTACCTCAATAAAGACAAAACAACAAGCCGAAAAATTAGGTATTGAGTTAATAAATATTGATGATCAAGATATTATTGATTTAGCTATAGATGGAGCTGATGAAGTTGCACCCGATATGTCTTTGATTAAGGGGTTAGGTGGAGCTCTGCTTAGGGAAAAAAAAGTTGAAAAGAAAGCGAAAGAACTCATCATAATTGTCGACGAAAACAAAATGGTAGAGAAATTGGGAAGAGGGGAACTACCTGTAGAAGTTCGTTCTGAAGATCATGAGTCAACTGCCACCAAAATTGAAAATATTGGATGTGAAGCTAAACTTCGATTAGAGAATAACGGTGAAATCTTTGTTACCGACAATAAAAATTATATTTATCATTGTTTATTCCCAAATGGAATTGTGAATCCAAAAGAAATGGATAAAAAACTACAAAGCATAAATGGTGTAAGAGATACTGGTTTGTTTATCAATATGGCTACAAAAATAATAATAGGCAATGATGAAGGCACTAGAATTTTGGAATAATCACTTACTGCGTTGTTCTTTAGCCTTAGGTCTTAGACCTTTGTAATTACATTTACGGCATTTAACAGCCTTCCATGCATTGATTGCATTGCACTGCATGCAGACTTTTTTGTTGAACATCCGTGCTTCAGCTTCAGGAAAACGTGCCATTCTGGCGCCGTAGAGGGTGTGGTTATAATGATTGTGGCAAAAAACAAGATTTTTCACCAAACAACTATAATAAAGAAGCTTCCATAGGTTTGTATGAATCTGAGGCCCTATTGGGCAAATCATGCTAGAGGTTTCTAGAAGTTGAATAGAAACATAGCATGTTTAGGTAACACGCAAAATAGTCGAATTATAACTTCTCAAGGGATGGTATTGATTTAGTGATTTTACTCTCTGCCCTTACACCAATAAGCGAAGGAATGGAATATTTAGGTGATAATTTATTATGGGGAAGAATTACATTATACCTTTTCCTAGCTTTAGGTGTTTCTTTCCTCTGTTCATTATTGGAAGCAATAATTCTTTCTGTTACATGGTCACATATAGAAATTCTTAAGAAAGAGGAAAAAGGAAGTGGAGAATTACTTAAGAAACTAAAAGAAAACATTGAACAACCCTTAGCTGCAATCTTGACGCTAAACACTATCTCACATACACTTGGAGCTGCCGGTATCGGTTCAGAATTTCACAAAATTGGAAATGATTGGTTTACGGCTGCATCAATTGTACTCACAATCCTGATTTTGATTTTCTCAGAAATTATACCAAAAACACTTGGAGCCATATACTGGAAAAAAATGGCACCGGCTGCAAGCCATGTTCTTGAGATAATGGTTTGGACTACATGGCCAATTGTACTAATCTTAAATTACTTTTCAAGAATAATCTCTGAAGGAAAAGAAGACCAAAAAGAAATGACACGTGAAGAAATGATAGCTGTAGCTGAAATAGGTGAAACCCAGGGGGCTCTAGAAAAGCAAGAAACGCAAGTTATCAAAAATCTACTAACTCTAGACAAAATATTGGCTGAAGATGTCATGACTCCAAGTACTGTTATGATGACTTTCCATAAAGACGATACTATTGAAGATGTAATAGAAAAAAATTCACCGATTCCTTTCTCCAGAATCCCAATTGTGGATACTGATTTGGATGATATTATTGGAGTTGTATTTAGAAGCAAAATTATGGAGCTTAATAATGAAGGAAAATCATCTGTAAAGATGGAAGATTTAATCTCGGAATTATCAACGGTTGATCCAGAAGACTCTGTAGCAACTCTCTTAGATGAATTTCTCAAGAAGAGAAAACATATTTTTTTAGTAGTAGATGAGTATGGAACCACTCAAGGAATAATAACGTTAGAAGATGCTGTAGAAACCTTGCTTGGCGCTGAAATTGTAGATGAATCCGATTCTGTAGAAGATATGAGACAACTAGCAAGAGAATTGTGGGAAAAGAGAAGAAAAAGAAAAACTAACCTGAAGTTTGACTAGAATACCACTCTTTTATTCGATTAGACATCCAAATTAAACTTGGAAGAACAAATATAGCAATTAAAACTGAATAGATAATTGTAGCTGCTGTTATTATTCCAAAATTTCTAACCAGCGGCATTGGAGACAAAAATAACACCCCAAATCCACAAACGGTTGTAAGTCCTGATATTAATATTGCAGAACCTGTAAGTTTAATTGTCGATTCTATAGCCTGCCGTTCACTCTTGTGCTCTCTTTCTTCTCTATATCTTTCTACAATATGTATGGCATAGTCAATTCCGAGACCTACCGTAAGTGCAGTCACCATTACAGTCAAAACATTCAAAGTTATGCCTACTTTCCACATTGTAGCCATAATCCAAATTGTAGCTAATATTGTGGGCAATGTAGCTATCAAACCTAATTCTACATTACGATATATGAAAATTAATACAATAGCAGCTAACAATATAGACAATAATGTTGAACTAATTTGAGTAGATTGTATCTCATTAACTGTAACACTTGTAAGAACATGACCTCCTGTTATACTAACTGTATATTCTTCATTAGAAGACAATGTTGAAGGTGTATTTGCAGCTAGTTCAGCCCTCATATATTCAAGACCATCATTATCTAATTCATAATTTGTAGATGGTCCAAGATAAACCCTAATTACAGACGATTTGTAATCACCATTATTATCTCTATAAAGTACATGTTTTGTTCTATCAGAATATGATTCACCTGTAAATGGATCTGCAATGTCTAAATCTCTTTGATATAAATAATCATATAAATTCTTAATGTCTGAATCTTGAGTTTGAGTAAATGGTTTCGCCTTATATGTTAAATTAAATGTGTGCTGTAAAGATTGAACGTAAATATATTCATTAGAAGTCTTTACACTTATTCCAGAAATCAATGAGTCGGGGGAACCACTCTGGACTTTAGGGTGGGTAAACTTAATGCGTGCACGATATGAATCTGATGGAACCACTATATATGTTTTTGAACAAAGTGACAGATTGGGATTCATTCCAGTACAATCCAAATTTTGAGAACCAATCACGTCATTATTCTTATCATACCAATATATTTTGCCATCAATAGTTGAGGAAATAAGAGAAACGTGTACACTCCAACTTATTTCTATCGTATCACTAGGATTTGTCTTGAATATATTAGTCCTAACCCACTCATGGGTTGTATCATTACCATAGCCTACATTATAACTCTCAGAATCTATTGCCTCTTGAACCACTTCATGCACTGATTCAACTCTGCCTGTTGAACCTACTTTGATAACATAACGATCTCCATTAAGTCCATCATTATCTGTACCTTGTTCACCATATTGGAAATCATATGAACTATTTAGAAAATCAGTGGTTGCTACAGGGCCCTCAATAAGTATCTGAGATTGAGAATAACTTGCACCTCTAAAATCTGTTTGAATGTTGTCTGCAGTTACCATTACTTCTAAATCATCCGAAAGAAAATCATCGAGTGAAAACGAAGTATCCACCTTAGCTCCAGCAAATGCTGCAATTAAAGTCAAAATAATAACCGTCGAGATTATTGCACTTGGATATTTATCCACTATTTCAGATGCATTGGATATTATTTTATCTACCAATGCAGAACCCTTAACTTCCGTAAGATTGCCATCTGAATTAGAATCTAAAACATACCTAAGAGAAGTGTAAAACAAAATAGATAAAATGAAAGAAGTGAAAATACCAATAGCACAAAGCAAACTAAAGTCACGTACTGGACCAACACCTGCGCTAATACCTGAAAGGAATGCAATTACTGTCGTAACCATAGCTAGCGTGAGTGCTTGACCGGTGTGTAGTTGTGCATCAAGTAAAGACACTTCAATAGAATTTCCAGCCTTCAATCCTTCTTGATATCTCCGACTTAAATGTACTGCGAAATCAATACCTAGACCAACCACCAAAGGAATCACAGCAACTGCTAATGCTGTTAATTTAATTCCAAGCATACCTGCAAATGAGAATGTCCAGAAAACAGATAAAATCAAGGTAATAATAGGAAAAACTACGTAACTCCAATCTCTAAATGAAAGCCACAGCAATACCGTAGTAACTACTAGCATTCCTAAAGCCATAAGCAAATTAGTCTGCTGGGTAGACTGATCCACATCATATGCCAGTAAATCGACTGAAAATGTTTCAGCCTGAATATCACTACCTGATTCAGAATTATGTGTAGAAGCCAAACCTCTAATCGTTTGACCAACCTCCTTTTTCTCTTCGGTAGATAAATCAGGTTCAAGATTAATCATTATAATTGTTGAGAGAGCAATAGGTGCTTTCCTCGTAGAATCGTCCGACTCAAGTATTATCAAAGGATCTAAATTCAAGTCCTTGTTTACCAAAACATCAGTGACAAAATCGACCTCATTCCAAGAATAATTCCCCCCCCCTGTAGTAGATATGGAGTCGTAAACTAATTGCCAAGGGTCTTCAGATTCAGCAACTTCACTCAGGGAAAGACCTGAATCTAAAAGTGCAGAGTTGAAAAATCCAGCTACGGAAAGAACATCTTTAACACCAATTATTTTGGTACAATCATTGTGTAATAATAAAATATCATTTAAATTCTCTATAGTCAAAACATTACCCTCTGTAACTGAAGTCAGATAAAGATTGGCAACACTAGAATCTTTACCAAAGTCCTCGTTGATCTCATCATAGGTCTCAACTTCTTCGGATTGGGGAAGAAACGCCTGTACATCTGTAGCAAACTCAACTTGTAAAATAAAGGGTGAAATGATTAATGTGAAAAGAGCTACAAAGAAAATAATCTGCCTCGGACTATCGATTGGAAGCCGTGCATAACGCTCTATCATATTGCCTTGCATAAGAAGTGCGGTTAAAAATTGACTGTTACTGTCCTAAACGCCTTTTGCGTTTCTGAAAAGAGCGAATTGCACGTAAAAAATCTATCTTTCTCATGTCTGGCCAATACACATCTGCAAAGTATAATTCCGAATATGCTAACTGCCATAATAGGAAATTGCTAATTCTCTCTTCACCTGAAGTACGCAAAATTAAATCCGGGTCTGGCAAACCGCTAGTGTATAAATTAGATGAAATCAAATCTGCATCAATTTCTTCAGGATTTAATTTTCCCTCTTTTATTTTATTGGCTATTTTTTCCATTGATCTTACTAATTCTTGACGGCCACCATATGCTACTGCTAAATTGTAGTTAAAATCACTATATTCCCTAGTTCGAGATTCTGCATATTCAATAGCCTTGACAACTTTATCTGGTAACATCTCTCTATGGCCAATCATTCTTATTCTCACTCTATTTTCGTGTACACGAGGATCATCCCCTGCACTTCGAAATGATTCTTCAAACAAATCCATAAGTGGTTCTAATTCTTCTTCTGTCCTGCTAAAATTTTCCAATGAAAAAGCATATACCGTTAAATAAGTAATATTCAAACTGCGGCACCAATCTGACAAGTTTTCCAGAGTACTTTTACCTGCAATATGGCCTTCATGTGGTAAAATACCAAGGCTTTCAGCATATCTTCGATTGCCATCCATTATAACTGCTAAATGCTTAGGAACTGGGCTCTTCCGAATTTCTCTTTCTAAACGCTTCTCATAGAGTTTGTAAACTGGTGAAAGAAATCTCCTTGCAACTCTTAACACAACTGTACTAAATAGATGCAACATTATAAAACAACTTTATTGGAGATGAGTGAGTCAAAAGTACTTATTTGAGTTAGGCGGAGAAAATATCGAGTTGGGGAAGTGTGAAGCCATTGAATTATTGAAAACCGAAAAGTATGAGCCAAAACTTGTTTATTATAATGAAAGTATAATAATTTTAGATGTTTTAAAGGAAATAAATAAAATGGTTATTAGAAGATTGGGAATGACTAAAAGAGTGTCGAAAGTGCTGTATTACTCAAACAAAAATAAATTTGATGAAATTTTGAAGGAAATCCCCCGTATAGATATAAAAAAGAAAAGTTTTGCGATACGACTTATTAAAAAAGAGGGGATTCCGGAAAATGAAATAGCTATTAAGTTAGGAGAAAAAATTCCCAAAAGAAATAAAATAAACCTGTCCAAACCAGATGTTAAAATATTATATTATTCCGATAAAAAGACGATTATCTCGATTTGGGAAAGAAATTTAGAAACATACTATAAAAGATGTTTAAAACATCACATAAGGTATAGGCCTTTTTTTTCGCCTATTGGCATACACCCTAGAATTTCAAGATCAATGGTTAACTTATCAAATTCTACGAAAGGAGATAACGTAATTGATCCATTTTGTGGAACTGGAGGAATACTAATTGAAATTGCAGATATGCAAATAGAAGCCATAGGAATTGATATTCTTAAAAAAATGGTGGAAAATTCGGTAGGTAATCTGAGGCATTATAACTTGAAAGGTATAGTTGTAGAGGGAGATATTCAAAATGTTGAAAATTACGATTTTAATGCAATAGTTACAGACCCTCCTTACGGATTATCAACTACAACAAAAGGTGAAGGAGTCAAAAAATTGATGTCAAGAAGTATGGAAATATTCGCGGAAACTATGAAAAAAAAACAAAGAGTGGTAATGGCTGTATCTAATCCTAAATTAATAAATCCAAAAGATTTTACTTTAATACATAAATTTGAATGGTACATTCACAAATCACTAACTAGATATATTTTAGTTTTAGAAAGAAATTAGTATTTTACATCAATAATAACATCATAATCCATACTTCCAGACTCCGCAATTATTGAAAACA
>JAPYSZ010000008.1:10879-24025 GCA_029941645.1 Candidatus Poseidoniia archaeon | reverse complement strand
CTGGAAAGCCCGTGGGAGCAATCCCTCGCGAGTTCAAATCTCGCCCTCGGCGCCAAAATACTTCTCGACGACGTGCTGTTTAACAGGTTACGTCGCTTTGGGCTATGTCCCTAATTTGATGGGGGTCAAAAAGGGGTGGGTAAAATTACATTAAGCCCGCATAATGTGAAACAAATATGTGTAGTAAAGCAACTTGTCGGAGATGTCAAAAAGCAACTTGGACTGGATGTGGCCAGCATATCGAAATGGTGCTCAGAGGCATACCAAAGAATCAACGATGCCCCTGTGAAAAACCAGATATTGGTGGTTTCTTTTCTTGGCTATTTGGAAGATAATATATCAATTTCCACAAACCTTACACATTTCTTCAGACATAATCACAATTAAATCGGGTTTTCATAAAACTTTAGTGCCATCTAGCCCTTCTGAAGAAGAATCAACAGAACCATAGACTGTTACTCCAATAATTGAACACATAATTAAGATCATGCCTAAAGATTGCTGAGTGGAGGGTGATTCAGACAGTAAAATAACACCCCAAACTATCGTAAGGGTAGGTTGAAGAAGAATTGCAAAAGAAGTGTAAGCGGCTGGTAATCTAGGTAAGGAATAAGCTATTACTGACCAACCAACTACTTGGCTTAGAATAGCTAATAGTAGTAACCAACCGTGAACAGGTAATGTGGGTTCAAAATCAATTGGATCAACGTGTATTGTTTGAAGGGGTAAAAAACTGAGAATTAAGAGGCCAAATGCACAACCTACGGTAGAATCGAATTGTAAATTTGTTGCAGGAGCAAGTTCCCTATTCGCAAATCTATAAATTATTAAAAAAGCCGAATAAAAAATTGCTGTAAACACACCAGCAATAACGCCTCGAACTGGGTGAGAGCCATAAGGTTCATCATCCCAAACACCAGAAATAAGACATAGTCCAAACATTACAATAGGGAGAGAAATTAGAATTGAAAGATTAGGTCTTTCACCAAACAGCCACCAACTCATTAATGTCACTATGATTACTTGAGAATTACCAATCAGAGTACCAATGCCTGTACCTATCCAATCAATTGCACTATGATAAGAAATAAAATCAAGAGCAAAGACAAGTCCTGCAATAATCGCAATTAACCTTGTATTCGTCGAACGTGAATCGCTTACACCTCTAAACCATATAATAAAACCAAGAAAAGGAAGTGCATAAACCATTCTAAAAAACGCACCAGTTAATGGATTCGCATTAGAAACCGTATATAGAATTGGGGCAAATGATACCACTATTCCTCCAAACATAGCAATAGCCATTGATTTTTGAAGTGCTTTAGATTTCATTAATTTGCAATATTTCAAGACCTGTATATGAATAAGGCTTACGACATTGGAAAATGGTGCTCCCGCCGGGATTTGAACCCGGGTATTCGGCTCGAAAGGCCGAGATGATGGGCCGGACTACACCACGGGAGCTGAGTGTCCAGCCTAGAAAGCTGGAATTTAATACTATGTGAGATAGTTAAACTTCAAATGATCTAAGTTTCGCATTTAATTTTTCAATTTGGCGTTGAAAATTTGTACGTTGAATTTCTAATTCGCCTTGATAACGTGTTTGTGATGCTTCTAGTGCTTCATAATTCTCAGATTTTACTCTACTCAACTCTGATTTATGTTTTGTTCGTTCTTCATCAATCTGAGATTCTAAAGCTTTTATCTTTTGTTTTAGAGCGTCAATGTCATCCATTAGAATCGGAATTATGGCGCTGTTTAAAGTGTTAGCCACATAACTATCTTAACTCGCCCTGTATACAATCAAGTAATGTGGAGTGACCCATCTCGTCGAAATCAAAATTTCCAGATTAGATATGCTGTATCTGAGGGATGGGGAGACCCAATTCAAGTTAACCGAAGACCTACCTCCAAGATGGCTTTCTCCGATTACGAAAAGAAAGAAATTAAAGAATCAATAGGATTCTTGACAGTCGCTTTTGCTTTGGCACTCAGCGGTGGATTGTATACGGTCATGAATGATTATAGTATATTGCTAAGAACATTACCTATGGCTTTTGCTGCTGTTATGACTGGTTTTCTATTACATGAAATAGCACACAAATGGATGGCACAACAATATGGATGTTGGGCTGAATACAGAGGAAACAAGCGTGGACTCTATTTTGCTTTAGCAATGTCTGCCTTTCTAGGTGTATTATTGGCAGCACCAGGTGCCGTAATGGTTTCGGGGAGAATAACAGATAGACAAAACGGAATTATTGCTGCAGTAGGGCCAATAACCAATATTGTGATAGCATTGGTTGTTCTACCTGTTTATATTTTAACTAATTCTATGGAAGGGCAAATCACCACAATCAATGAATTGGCTAGATTTATTGTTCTTATTAATCTAATATTGGCTGGTTTCAATATGATTCCTATTCAACCTTTAGATGGGTCCAAAGTAATTGCATGGAATAAAGGCGCTTACTTTGGAATTATTTTAGCTGTATTGGCTATATTTTATCTTTCACCAGTTGATATAATATGAATTCAACATGGGTACTCTATGATGCTTCATGTCCCTTTTGTACGGCCAGTGCCCACGCATTCAAAGAATCGCTATCAAAAAGAAATTGTAGAATTAAACCATTACAGAATAAAACCATTATGAAAATATTAGACCTAAAAGACAATAAAGATTTTCCAGAAATGAAGGTTATTGGAAATAATCTAAAATTGTATGGTGGTGCAAGGGCAATTATACATGTAAGTGAAAAAATATGGTGGGCCAAACCTATTTGGGCACTTTCACATTTACCATTAATTATAGATATTCTTGATTACATTTACAAATTAGTAGCTGAAAGGCGACACTGCCATGGAGTTTGTGAAATCTAAATGAAATGGGGGCCGTTTCTTGCAGTAATATTTGCTTTTTTCTTAATTGCTATTTTCCCTTATTATGCTGGAAATGATGAACCTAGTTATGTTATTTCAGATGAAGACGGGGATGGAATAACTGATGATAAGGATAAATGCCCTAGAGAAGCAGCTCCAGAAGGACAGGATATTGATGAAGATGGATGTACTGATAATGCCATAACTAAAGAAGAAATTAGCTATCTTGAAAAAATCGCTAAATTCAATCTTGCTCAGCATTTACTTTTCTCAATAATTGCAATAGTGAGCGGTGCCGTATACTGGGAAAGAGAAAAAATAAGAAATATACTATACGAAGAGGATAAATTTCTAAATGAATTTAAGAAAGTATCGGGAGATGACAAAGCCTCTGAAAATGTAGATTATGATGATTTGGGAGAAGATAAAGTTTACAATGAACAAACGGGATCTATTTTTGACGGTTTTAAATTTTCTTTCAGCGGGTTCAATGCAGAAGCTGATAGAGGTGTGCAAATAATTTCGCTAATTTGTTTAGTTTGTTTTTTGATAGGGCCAAACCAAGCTTGGCTACAAGTTGATAATACAACGACTGCTGATAATCAAACTCCAATGCCGATTCATAGTGGAACAACAGATGAATTCAATGCTATCTTTTTTTCTGATTATTGGGAGATTACAACTGCCCCTAATGGGACCGAAGTTGTTGTAAATAATGAATATGAAAATCCACAATGTACGGATGAGGTTATGGATGTGTATAACTGTAACTATCGAAGTTCTCTTTTTGGTACAATGAAACAACTTTTAACGTTGTCTGCACTCTTCTGCTTTATAGTTTTCATTCTAAATTTTAGAGCTGAAAAATACAGAAGAGGGATTGCGATATTCTTTGCTTTGTGTTTAGTAACGACAATGGCAAGTCTATTACTTTTTACATCCGCGATAGATAACGCAATAGAATCTGACCAACACCTGTTAGATCAAGATGAAGGCCTAGGAACATGTTGGATGGAGGAACCGAGAATATGGGGAGAAACTGAATGTATGGTGTTGATAGACGACACCGTTTATACGGACAAAGCAACTTTCACACCAGGTATCTCATTCTGGATTATTCTGACTACCGTTTCTATCTTATTTGTTGGACTTTTTACTAGTATAGAACCACTACTTACCATGGAAAAAAGAACTTGGACTGAAGCTATTAAACAAAATTGGCAAGTATTTGCAATGATATTTGTTATCTTCTTCCTTTGGAGATTAAACGAGTTAATGTCAAACCTATAATGGTGCGGGGGGAGGGATTCGAACCCTCGTACCACTAAGGATCGGATCTTAAGTCCGACGCAATTGGCCAGGCTATGCGACCCCCGCACTTTTTTTGCCATGTAGAGAACCTTTAAAGAGAGCTCCACCATGAATTTGATGTCTGTAAATGGAGAATTACTTATGACAACGGTAGCGACTGCAAAAATAATAAAACTCGCAGGAAATGCTAATCCTCCTTCATTAGTTGCGCTATATGGCAGTACTCTAGGGGAAAGAAAAACCGCGATGTCGGACTTGCAAAATGATCTTTTTAGTGCTGGATTAAGCATTATCGATTTCAATGCTAGAAGATATTTGTCAGAAAATGATTTGTCACAACCCTTAGTCCAACAGATAGTCACTGAACTGAAATCAAATACAGATACAACTGGCGCTACAGCAGATCTTGTAAATAGAATTAATGAAAGTTCAGCGGCTGCAATTAGCACTCACTTAACAAGTGAAAACCGAATAGAATTAATACATCAATTTGATTCTTCTATGAAAAAACTGTCTGCCATTAGCCTACAAAAGAAACCTTTAGTTATTCTTGTACAAGGGATGGAAAGGGCACCAACGGGAGCTTTTATGGCAATTTCTGATTTTATAGCTAATTATCTCAATATACACAAATTTATGTTTATTGTTTCTGTCGGTGAAGATTTACTTAAAAATGAACTTAATAGCAGTAACACAAATATGTCACCTGATGAATTTCTCGAAGACATATTCAGTTCAGTTGTTACTTTTGATGAAACGGCGCCAACAACACCTGAACCAGAACCAATTCCAACATTGAATAATGATGATTTGTTTACACCCCCAGTAGGATTAGAAGTAGAAAGTGGAACTGACATAATTGCTAAAAGAAAAGGTGGAAGAATCGTACCAAAAAATACAGGTAAACCAAAAAGTAGAATTTTCAAAGTTAGGGAATTATCCGGTAAGAAAACAATCATAAAAAAGGGACGAGACGCTCCTCGTAAGATTATTAAGAAAGCCCCTATAGCTATGTCAAAAAAATTCAAAGCCATAGGTAAAAAGAAGAATAATTTCAATCAATTCATGGATCCGATTCTCAAAGCTGATGTTTTTTCTGTTAAAAAATTCTGGGGAAAAGTAAGTTCTCTTGCGTATAAAGAATTTACTCAACTTGTTAATATGATTCTCAAAGAAACCACAAACCGTGATTCTAGAATTCGAGCTACGGCAATTACTGCATTAGCTTCAATTGCAAAAGGTGTCTCTTGGGAGATGCCTCCAGACGTTATGGATCGAGCCCTTATCTTGACAAGTGATGGTTCTAATGAAGTGAAAGATGCGGCTGCAGAAGCAATAAGAGAAATGAACGAGGCTGGTGTTGAAAAAACACCTCAATTTACACCAACTCTGGAAACAAAGAAAACGAAAAATAATAATTCAATGGAACTTAGTGAATTGGACGCTGATAGTATGCTAGGTACTGGATCAAATAGTATTGGTTCTTTATCTATAGAAAGTGGTTCAGGAGGTGTAAAAGTAATGGGTGGAGAAACTGCAGGGATAAGTAGTGCACCAACATTTGAAATGTCTAAAGATATCCCTTCTTTTAATGAAGAAAAGAAACCCGCGCAGTTCAAGGCAGTAAGCGACAAACCCACAAAATTTAAAGCGGTTGATGATAAAACACCAAAGTTTAAACCCTCTGGAAAAAAAAAGGCCGAATTCAAAGTAGTGAAGTAATCGATACAGTAGTTGCTAAAGTCATTGCAGAAGAACCAGTATTTAGAACGGAATTTGAAGAAAGACAACATTTACTGAACAAAATCCAAGAGTTCAATCCTAAGGTGAAATTAGCAGATTATTATAGCAATGGAGAATACAATTTGGAAAAGATGAATACTGACCTAAAGTATCTTCTAGAAAAAGAAAGATTTGGAAGATAAAAAAAGACTATTTATTCGCCTTTAAACTAAAGTATAACTTGATTCCATCGACTTCAAAATTATCTGCTTTTTTAGATGGTTTGGAATATGATAATTCTGCAGAACTAGCTCTAGTTTCTGATTTGACATATTCCCAATCTTTTGATTCTAATTTGGGACTTTCCTCTGTCAACCAAACTGTAAGAGTAATAGTATCCTCCAAATCAAGGTCTAAATCTTTGCGTTTAGACTGTACCCGACGTGTAATTTCGCGTGCCAATCCTTTAGAAAGTAATGCATCATTAAGAGTCATATCCAAAACTAAGGATATATCTCCTAAATTCTCAACTGTAAAAGTTGAGGCTGCATATCCTTCTTTTTCCACACGACGGAGTGATATGTCATCCATTGTAATATCGTATCCTGCAAGGTTCGCATTACCTTTTTCGATTTCGTCTAATAATTTTTCTGAATCTGCACTAGCTAATTCCGACAAAACCTTAGGCAAATCCGCACGGCACTTTTTACCAAGAACTTTGTGATTTGGTGCAATTTCAACACGTTGAAACCTGTCGAGATTCTTTTCTGTTTTAAGGCTCTCAACATTTAGCTCTTCAGCCATTATAGAATGAAATGCAGATAGATCGATTCCACCAACAATCCATCCTGATTGGCATGGAAGCCTTTGTCGCCTGTTAGAATCAACACGAATTCTTCGCCCTGTTTCAGTAAGTGTGCGAACAATTGACATTTGTTGTTCTAAATTAAGGTCCTGTGGCGGAAGTTTTTTCTCGACTAAGGATGAACCTAATGGCCAATCGGCCATATGAACGGATTCGCCTGTAAGATCGTGATATATTCTATCTGACATGAATGGTGAAACTGGAGCCATAAGTTTGCTTACCGTGCACAAAACCTCATGTAAAGTATGCTGACAGGCTCGTTTATCACTACTATCTGCTTCATCCCAAAGCCTACGGCGTGACCTACGTACATACCAATTTGAAAGATCTGTAATTACAAAGTTCTCAAGATCACGGCCTGCTTTGTGGAATTCCCATGATACAAACTGATTATGATAATCCTGTGCTACCGTTGAAATTCTAGAAAGAATCCAACGATCAAGTGGACTACGTTTACCAATTGGTACAAATGTAGATTTATCATTAGGATTAAAATTGTCTAAAACTGCATAATCTGCATGAAAACGGTGTACATTCCATAACGTCAAAAACATTTTTGCATATGTTTCTCTTACACCTTTAGGGTCAAAATTCATAGGACTCCAAGGCGCACTTTGCGTAGTCATGTACCAACGAATAGCATCGGTTCCTTCTTTGTTAAAATGATCCCAAGGATTAACTACATTTCCTTTAGATTTACTCATTTTCTTTCCTTCATTATCTAAAATATGACCTAAAGAAAGACATCTATTATAGCAGATACTGTCGAAAACTGTTGTTGAAACTGCAAGAAGTGAATAAAACCAACCACGTGTCTGATCCACAGCCTCACAAATGTAATCTACGGGGAAACTTCCCTTGAATTTGTCTTCGTTCTCAAAAGGATAATGCCACTGAGCAAAAGAAGCACAGCCTGAATCGAACCAACAATCCATAACATAAGGTTCACGAACCATTTCTCCTTTACAGCCATCATTACTGCAATGAAGTTTTACGGCATCCACATACGGCCTGTGTAGCTCTTTAGGAGAAGGGGAAGAATCGGTTTTCATTGAATTCATTTCTTCGATACTACCAATACAATGTTCATGACCACAATCTTGACAAATCCAAACAGGAATTGGCGTACCCCAGTATCTTTCTCGGCTAATAGCCCAGTCTTTGATATTACGAAGCCATTCGCCAACACGTCCCGTACCTGTCCATTCGGGAGCCCATTCAACTTCTGAATTATATTTTATGATCTTATCTTTTACAGCAGTCATACGAACAAACCAACTGTCCATTGCATAATACAGCAAAGGATGCTCTGTACGCCAACAATGTGGATAATCGTGAGTGTAAATATGCTCTCTATAGAGTCTACCATTTTGTTCCAGAAGATTGATAATATCTGAATCGCAATCTTTCACATAACGGCCGTCCAATGAATCATGAGTTCCACTAATAAATTTTCCATCCATTCCTACTGTATGTTGTGCAGGAAATCCTACTTCCATACCAAGAGCATAGTCATCTTCACCATACATTACTGCGGTGTGAACTACACCAGTACCATCTGTTGTAGTAACAAAATCTGCAGGTACAACCGTCCATGCAGTATCTGAATCGCCCCTATCTATTGCATCAGGAAATAGTGGATGGTAGGCCTTTCCAACAATTTCAGAACCGGAAAACTCTTCAATCACTTCAACTTGATGCCGTAAAACATCAGACAAAAGATCCTTAGCCAAAATTAACTCTTCACCGACTTCAGAACTGCCACGCCCCTCCCAATTTCCAGAAGGTGGTTCAGTAATACGGACGCGACAATATTTCACATTGGATCCGACAGCAAGTCCAACATTACCTGGAAGAGTCCAAGGAGTTGTTGTCCAAGCCAAGATTGAAGCTGCGTCATCAACTAACTGGAATTTTATGTAAACTGCAGGTTCAGCGACCTCTTTGTAACCAAGCGAAACTTCGTGTGTAGAATAACTCGTACCTGTTTGTGGGCAATATGGAAGAACTTTATAACCTCTAAAGAGAAGACCTTTGTCATGCATTTGTTTCAATGACCACCAAGCCGATTCTATGTATTCATCATGCAATGTAACATATGGATTATCCATATCAACCCAGAAAGCCATTCGCTCAGTCATTTCCCTCCAAGCTTCTTCATAGGTCCATACACTTTCCTTACATTTTTGATTAAAGGCCTCGATTCCATAAGCCTCAATTTCTTCATTGGACATGAGGTTCAGTTGCTTCTGAACTTCGATTTCTACTGGTAAACCATGAGTATCCCAACCTCCTTTTCTCTCTACTAAATGACCTTCCATAGTCTTCCATCGGCAAACCAAATCCTTGTAAAGCCTGGATAAAACATGATGGATTCCAGGTTTTCCATTGGCCGTAGGAGGGCCTTCTAAAAATGTAAAAGGTTTGGAATTCCGACGCTGTTCTATACTGTTCTCGAACGTTTTGTCATTCTGCCATCTTTCAGCTACTGCAGTCTCTAATGATACTGAATCATAGGTACCTGTGTTCGGCGTCGACTTTTTGGAACTTGAATCGTCCATCACTGCGTGGATTAAGGGGATGTTATAAAGAATAACTGAAACTTAAACTTAAAACCCCTAGTGATTCAACCACGAAGGAGCCGGGGTGGCTCAGCCTGGTAGAGCGTCGGACTCATAGGGTAAAAATAGTTCCGGCTATGCCTGGGACATCCGAAGGCCGCGGGTTCGAACCCCGCCCCCGGCACCAACTTACTTCTCATTCCCACTCAATAGTGCCTGGTGGTTTGTCAGTTATATCATAAACAACACGATTAACATCAGATTTTAATTCACGTGTAATTCTCTCAGATATTTTCTTAAGAACGGAATATGGAACATCTAATGCTTGGGCCGTCATGGCATCATAACTTTGAACTGCACGTACTGCTATTGTATTTCCATAAGCCCTAACGTCTCCTTGAACTCCAACTGTTTTCACTGGAATAAGGACTGCAAAATATTGCCACGGCAATTCCATTTCATTTCGTTCTGATGCTAATTCCATCTCTTCTTCAGCAATATGGCAAGCTTGGCGAACTACCTCTGTCCTTTCTGGTGTAGCCTCACCCATTACTCGGACTGCTAAACCAGGTCCTGGGAATGGTTGCCTATGAGCAACTGAAACCTTTAGGAACTCAGCTAAACTTCTTACTTCATCCTTGTAAAGCTCTCGTATTGGCTCACAAAGTTTCATTTCCATATCTTCAGGTAATCCACCTACATTATGGTGTGATTTGATTGTATCTCTCAGACCACCTCCAGATTCAATCCAATCTGGGGCAATTGTTCCCTGAACTAAGAATTTACCGCCATATTTTCTTGCTTCTTCTTCGAAAACTCGTATGAATAATTCACCAATAATTTTACGTTTTTCTTCGGGATCTATTACCCCTCGTAATCCTTCATAAAATCGTTTTGAAGCGTCTATTACTTTGTATTGGACTCCTAAGTTCTCTAACATAGAAGATACAAATTTGGTTTCATTCAGACGCATATATCCGGTGTTAACATATATTGCAAGAAGATTGTCGCCTGCAGCCCTAGCGGCAAGTACTGCTGCAACCGTAGAGTCAACACCACCTGATGCTGCAATAATTGCTTTGTCAGTTAATTCAGTCTTTAGACGCGCTATCGCTTCTTCGGTGAACTTTTCAGGGGCAAAAAATGACACAACTTACCACTTAGAAAGCACTATAGGACAGTATCGCTACAAATTCTATTTAATAGGGCCTTAATCCACAATTATGGCTCAGGAATTAGTGTGGTTGGATTTAGAAATGACCGGGCTAGATCCAAAAAGACATCGCATAATCGAAATTGCTACAATTATAACTGATTCTGAACTTAATATAATTGCAGAAGGACCTGATTTAGTAATACATGCACATGACAAAATCCTAGAGCGTATGAATGACTATGTCCATGAAATGCACCACAGTTCGGGTTTACTAGACGAAGTCCGAAGAAGTAAGATTAGTATCGAAGAAGCTGAGGCTAAAACTTTAGAATTCCTTGATGAATATTTAGAAGCAAAATACAAACCTCCTCTATGCGGTAATTCCATTGGAACGGATAGAAGGTTTCTAGATGCACAAATGAATTCTCTAGAAAAACGACTTCATTACCGAGTAGTAGATGTATCATCAATCAAAGAACTAGCTATGAGATGGAACCCTGAGATAGACGCAAAAATATCCCCTAAGATGGAGACACACCGAGCCCTTGATGATATAATTGAATCTATTGAAGAATTGAAATTTTACAGAGAGAATTTATTCAAATAAATGGACGGAAAGAATGTCCTTGTAACTGGTGCAAATGGCCATGTTGGCTATGCTCTAACAAGATTATTAGTGGAGAGAGGCTACAATGTAAGAGCATCTGTAAGAAATAAAAATGACCAAGAAAAGATATTGCCGCTTTCCAAATTAGACGTAGACATAGTTGAATTAGATTTGATGGAACCTAAAACTATTGATTCTGCAATGGACGGAATTGATGGTTTATTCCAAGTTGCAGCAGTCTACAAAAGTTGGGCTAAGAATCCTGAAGAAGAAATAATCAATCCTTCAATAATTGGAGGAATAAATGCTCTAAAATCAGCAAATCGTGCTGGAGTTCAGAAAGTAATTTTCACATCTAGTACAGCAGCCATAGGACGAAGCGGACCAAATGGCAGAGCGCTTACAGAAGACG
Source organism: Candidatus Poseidoniia archaeon (assembly GCA_029941645.1). Classification (GTDB taxonomy): domain Archaea; phylum Thermoplasmatota; class Poseidoniia; order MGIII; family CG-Epi1; genus CG-Epi1. The sequence goes on along the minus strand of JAPYSZ010000008.1, from coordinate 12,508 downwards.
ATTGGAATTCTACATCAAAGCATCCTTATTCTTATGCAAAAACAGAGGCTGAAAAAAGAGCTTGGGATTATGCAAAAAATGTTGGCATGAATCTAGTAGTAATCAATCCCACTGCAGTTATTGGCCCCTATTTTCACAGACATACGCCGAGTACAATGCTATTCGATAAGCTTTTGAAAGGTGAATTGAAAGCATTGCCTCCACAAACTTTTGGGTATGTGGATGTAAGAGATGTTGCACTGGGACATCTAAAAGCTTATGAAAATAATCATGCCGAAGGAAGGCACATACTCTGTACTTCATGTTTAGATGGATTTGAATTAATGAGTATTATTCAAGAATTAGAGCCCGAACTAGACCTTCCAAAGAAGATTGTTCCTATGTGGAAAATGAAACTATTTGCTAGATTGGAGATTACAAGAGCAATGTTTGGCCATACTCCTAGAGTTTCTCCTGAAACTGTAAAAGAATATATGAACAAAATAACCAATTATGATGCAAACAAAGCAAAAGGAACATTAGGATGGAATCCTATGGAACTTAAGGATTCTATAAGAGATACAATTAATTGGATTAAACAGAATCTAAACTAAGGAATTTGACAAACTAACATTCGAGAATGTGTAGTAAATCGATTTACTCGTTCTTCACTTAATATTTTTAATCCACAATTCTCAATCAATTGTTTAAAGTTAACATGTTTTCCGAGCCCCAACAGTTTCCTAAAAGGATTCCATATCGTGCCTATAATTCCTTTCTTGTCTTTGTAATGATTAACTATGACTATCAAGCCTGATGACTTAGTAACTCGCATGATCTCTCTAAGAACTACTTCAGGTTCTGCTACAACTGCCAAAGTATGTGCCACAACGGAATGATCAAATTGATTATTATCGAATTCTAAAACATGCGCATCCATTTGTTGGAAATTTATTTTCGCTGCATATTCTCCTTTTTCTTGCCTTTTACGTGCTTTCACTAACATGGGTTCACTATAATCTATAGCATCTACCTTAACAAAATCAGGAATATTTGTTAGAGAAATACCAGTTCCTACCCCTACTTCTAATATATGATCTCCTGATTTGAGATTAAGAGGCTTATACATTTTGGAATGTCCATCGGCAAATGAAGGAGCCATGAAGCGATCGTATATCGGTGCGTAAAGGCGATAGATTCCATGCCTATGCTTCCTCTTACTATCCGTCACAAAATTGCTACAAGTAATGGGTTTATACAGTTAACAGACAACTATCTTGATTTGACTCGAGATAATACATACCAAACACCCACTAACCCGACGATAATAATTGTACCTGCACCAAAACCAGGATCGGCTCCATCCCATGAAGCTGGATTTATTAATTCGCCATTTCCTTTGGTTGAAACCAACCATACAAAATAAGATGAAATGGATGACATGCAAAGAATAAAAGTGGCTATTATTTTTTTAACGTGTGATGGAAGTGTTTTTCCTGTTGAATAGTAAGTAAATAATGCAGAACCAAAAAAGTCATTTGTGAGGGTCCAGCGGAAGAGCTTTTCACTGGATAGTGAAAAAAGAAAAGCCGCAGGAACGGCCCATGATACAGTAGGCCAACCTGGAATCCAAATACCTATTATTGCAAA